>JADDPR010000384.1 GCA_016781775.1 Rubrobacter sp.
TAAAGAGCATCGTCAAGGCCCGCAAGCCCGGCGGCAGGTGCAAAGCCGTGGGGCCGTGGGGAGGCGAGATCGAGATGTACGACTCCAGAAGGTTCTTCGCCCTCACGGGGCGCGTCTACAACCCCGTGGAGGTCATACCGGATGCGCAGAGGGCCGTAGAAGCCCTTTACAGGCGCATATGGCCCGAGGGTAAGGCCGCCGCTCAGGAGGCCGTCAGCGGGCCTCATGGCGGCTTCTCTGGCGAGGACAAGGAACTCTTGGAGAAGGCCAGGAATGCGCAAAACGGCTGGAAGTTTCGCGCCCTGTACGACCACGGCGGCCTATCGCTCTATGGCGGCAACCACAGCGGGGCGGATCAGGCGTTATGCGAGATGCTCGCGTTCTGGACAGGGCGGGACCACGAACGCATAGAGAGATTGTTCCGAGGCTCCGCGCTGTACCGCGAGAAGTGGGAGCGCGAGGACTACCGCAAGCTCAGCATCGACAAGGCGTGTACGCGATGCACGGTGACGTACACGGGCAAGATGCCAGCCGCCAACGCGGGCGCACAGGAGCGTTTGGCGCAAGCGTTGGAGGATGTACGCCGTGACCCCTGGGACTATCGTGGCGGTGCGACCGACCGCAAGGTCTACCGCGCTTTGGTAGTCACAGGTGGGGGGGAAGGGAGAGCCTACCGGAACGGCGTCATAGTGGACCCCACGACGGCGGAGATCGGCCTGGAAGCGAGCGTGAGCGACAAGCACACCCAGCGCCGATCCCTCGACAGGCTACAGGAACGGGGCAAGCTAGAAATCCTCGACCGTGGCGGCAGGGGGAAGAAAGCTAAGTACCTCCTCACACCGTCGGCGAAACCACACCATAAAGACCCTACCCCACCCTGTGAACTCTATGGTGTGGGTTTGCCGACGCACAAGATGCGAGGCGTCTACAACCCGCCGCGCAAGGCGTTCGACAAGAACGGTCGCCCCACCCCCGCCTACGTCGGGCCACCCGAGAAGCGGTTGCAGCCGAGGTGCGGACACGTGCTAGATATCGTCCACGATCTTGGGGGCGTGGTGGACTTCGGCGACATCGCCGACAGGATGGGTGCCACCACCCCGAAGGAACGCTACGACCTAAAACGCCGTTACGTTACCCCCTTGGTGGACCGTGGGCTACTGATACACGAACACGGCCTGTACGCCTTGCCGGGCAACGCCGCCGACCGCTTCGCCGACTACCTAGAGAACTCCGGCTGCGACTATGCCGAACGGCAACAAATCAAAGCCATCGAAGAAGCTCAAGAACGGTGGGAGGAGTATCGCCAAGGGGAGAAATCCTTCCCGCAGGAGTACCGCGAGTGGCTGGAAGCCATTAGACGTGCTGGACCCCCCAAGCCCGTCGAGGTCGAGGTCCCCGTCGAGGAAGAACACGACCACGGTCTAGGCTGCGATTGCATAGATTGCTCTATCCCGGCTCCGCGATACGCCGTGCCATACGGTATGCGAGCCGCGTAGGGCGATTCTCCGGGAGATTTAGAGGCTCGCAGAGGCCACGTTCGGCCACTTTACGGCGCAAGCCGCCTTTATGCGCGCAAGGACTCTACCGCGTCGGGTACACAGCCCGGAATGTGCCGTACCGGGGCAGATTGTCATTACGTCATGACATTCCTATGTTGACAAACGTAAGAAGTTTCGGGGAGAAATGAGCTACGTAATTCGGACAGGTATGTATACCGATTACCGCGTACCGCGTTCGTGCCGAATTCCCGAATGTGGATATACCCTGCAAACAATGAGATACCGCCGAGCAATAGCACCGCGAACGTTCGTACCGTACCCGTGCAAGATGCCGCAACGCTGCTACGTAGAAATTTGACAAACGTAATCATTATGGTAGACTGGAGGTGTTGATAAGGAAAAGGCCCCGGCGAGTGCGGCAAACATTCCCGGAGCCCAGCCCAAAGGGGATGCGCCCTATGGACAAGATGAGTGTACCGAAGACGACCCGCCTACAGCGGGGAGTGAAGCTCTACCGGGACCACGCGGACGAGATCGAGCGGACCACGGCGAACACCTACAAGGTGCCTAGCTGCACCGGAGAAGGTCACTACCTCGTGTACCTCGACACGGCGAGCTGCACTTGCCCGGACCACGCGAGGGCGAAGGAGAAGGGCGAGCGGTGCAAGCACTTCCACGCCGCGCACATTGCGCATTGCAAGCGGCGAGCTGCTAGGGCGAGGGAGATCGCATAGAACGGCGCGAACGGTCGCGCCATTAGGTAATCGGGGGCGTCCCTTCGGGGGCGTCCCTACTAACACGTAAGGAGGCAGGCATGGGCGATGAGAAGAAGGAAAGCATCCTACGCGAGAAGCACATCCTAGAGTTGGAGGATCGGGACGTTTGGGTAAGCGCCACCAAGGCGGCCAAGGAGCTGAGCGTATCCCGGCAGAGCGTCCACAACTTCTACAAGCGGCGTCAGCTCCGAGGCATCAACACCGACGCGGGCCTACTCCTCGACAGGACGCACGCGGGATACCGCGAGCTGGTACGCGAAGGCGTTATACGTAAGTCTCGTAAGGCGCGAGAGGATGCCCGCTAAGAGCCTCGTATGAGCGGGTGAGGGTATGATGCCGACCTATGGCAGACAACGGCTCACAGGCCCACAACACCTACAGCGCGAGCGAAGCTGCCGAGGTCTTGAGCCTGGGCAAACGTCGCGTGTTGCAGATGTTGGAACGCGGAGAACTGCCCGCCACGAAGGACGATACGGGGCGATGGCTCGTGTCCGCTCCGCACGTGCATGCGCTACTCCGGGAGCGCCAACACCAAGACCGGCGCAAGCGAACGAAGGACGACACCGAGCAGAATACGACGCCGCCAGCGAACGACGAGATCGGGCGCGAGCTGCTCGACAGTCTCCGGGGCGAGATCGAATTCCTACGCGACGAGCTGCACCGCCGCGACGAGCGCCACGCCGAGGAGATACGCAGGCGGGACCATCTTCTCGCCGCAGCCCTGGATCGTATACCCGAGCTGGAGGCCCCGGCCCCGTCAGCCGAACGAGGATCGCCCGAGATGCCCGCCGACGAGCCGCAGGATATGCAGGCACCGGAGCCACGCCCAACGCCTCAGAAGCCCGTACAGCGCCGCTCGTGGTGGGCACGCATCATCGGCGCGTAATACGTAGCGCACTACCCGCGCACTACCCGCGTGGTGTTACGAGATCAATGCAAGATTCGTTCTCTTTCCGAGAAGACCGCGTTCTCGACCACCCGATCAAGCATCCTCCTCGCGTTACAAACTCCCCTCTCGCCGGCGTCCTCCATGGGGTTGTTTTCGAGAAC
>JADDPR010000220.1 GCA_016781775.1 Rubrobacter sp.
CCTTTTTCTTGGTCTTATTCACCAGATTGCCGCTAAGGAGCGTTCTCGGAAGCCCCATAGCCCCGGTCCGGTGGCGCTACGGCGGCGGGGCATAATACGGCCGCGCCAAGTATTATCCGAACGCAAGCTTCCGCAAGCTTCCGGAAACCGCCACTCCCAGGATTTGGGGGGCGCTAGAGTTCGCGGGGGGACGGTTTCTTGCGAGAGGAGTCCTCCCCGCCCTCGTGGCCGGCGGAGACGATCTCCACCCTGACCTCCTCGACGGCGCGCCTGGCCTCCTCTATCTCCTTCTCGGGGACCAGCTCGCTCTTGAACTCCTCGAAGGTGCGGTTGGCGCCGCTCACGAGGCGCCCAAGCTCGCGGGCCATCCCCGCGGCCCCATGCGGGCCGAAGACGAGCAGGACGAGGGCCCCCACGATCAGCAGCTCCTGGGGACCGATGCCGAACATCCCCGCTCTCCCTAGAGGTCTCTCTCGTTGTTGGGGGGCAGCGAAGGCTTCCCCCCGTCCCCTTCGTCGAGCCGCCTTGCCTCCGCTTCGCCACGGTCGGGGTCCTCGGAGATCCCCTCCCGGAACTCCCGCGTGCCCCTGCCCAGGGAGCGGGCCAGCTCAGGTATCCGCTTGGCTCCGAAGAAGAGCAGGATGATCGCCAGGATGATGAGTAGCTCCGTCCCTCCCATCGGCATGAAGGACCTCCCTCTTTCCCTTACGCTTGCGCCCTGCGGGCCTTCGCCAGCTCGAGCACCGCGGGGGCCCCGACGGCCACCTCCGAGGCCACCCTGCCGTCTGCGCCTACCAGCACCGCGGACGGCGTGCCCGAAGCTCCGAAGGAGCGCCCCGCCGCGAACCCCTGGTCCAAGACCACCGGCGAGCGCAGGCCCATCGCCTCGTTGGCCTCCTTCGTGCCGGCCGAGACGACCAAGAGCCTCGGGGCCCCCTCGGGCGGGTTCGCCTCCCACTCCTTGAGGTCGGGGAGCATCAGCTCGCAGAAGCCGCACCCGGGGTTCCAGAAGAGGACCAGAACCTCCTCGCCCCCGAAGTCCTTGAGGGCCACCTCCCTGCCGGAGAGGTCCGCCAGCATGATCTCGGGGGCCTCCTCGCCGATCCTCGGGGAAGGCGGCCGGGCCGGGGCCCCCTCCACGGGGTGATTCTTGCCGCACTTGGGGCAGCCCCCACCGCCGCTGGGGGCCGCCGCTGGGGCGGCAGGCAGGAGCGGGGCGTTGGGAGAAGGCGCCTCCGCCGCTTGCCTCACGAGGGTCTTTATGGCCTCCGCACCCGCGGCCACGGGACTCCCTATGGAGCCGTCGGGGCGGACGAAGACCGCGCTAGGCGTGCCCCCGACATGGTAGGCCTCGGAGACCTCCCAGTTCTCCTGCAAGAGGACGCCCGTGAGGCCGTGCTCTTGGCTCTTGGCCCGGTTCTCCTCTGGGGTGCCGCGGCTCACGAGGGCGAGGGCGAGCTTGTCCGAGTACTCCTCCTGCCAGCGCCCTATCTCGGGCAGAAGCGCCGTGCAGGGGCCGCAGTTGGGATCGGTGAAGAGGAGCATCACCGGCTTGCCGGGGGCGCGCAGGGCGTCGAGGGTGAGGGTCTCGCCGTAGAGGCCCGAGAGGCTAAGAGATGGGGCCTCGGTGCCGACCGGGAGCCCTTCCTCCTGGGGCCGGACCGGGACGGCCCCGCCGTGCGGCTGGGGCGCCTCCCCCGAGGAGGCCAGGGCCTCGACCGCCTCCAGGCGCACGAGGAGGCGTCCGTTCTGGCGCATCAGGGCGAGGAGGAACCACCACTGCCCGGCGAGCAGCGCGAGCACCAAGATCCCGCCCGAGAGGCCCACGAGTTGTGTGGCGGAGAGGGCGCCTATCCAGGCGACGGCGCTCGGGCCCGCGTCGCCCTCCCACCCCCGCCACGCCAGGAGGCCGGCGAGCGCGGCGAGCGCCGCATTGCGGGCGAGCGTCTTGCCCCCGATGGGGGCGGAGTGGAGCTGGCCGAAGCAGTGGCAGTCGGGCTTCTTGCCGCGCGCCAGGTTCAGGCCGATGCCTGCGGCGAAGAGCAAAAGGAGCGCGAGCGCCCCCAGAGCGCCCCACCAGGCCGTCGAGGTGGGCAGCAAGATCGCGGCCACGCCCAGTTCGGCCAGCGGCAAGAGGATGGCGAGCGGCGCGGCGAGGGCTCCGGGTAGGCCGAAGTCGGTGATGGCCCTTCGCGAGCCTTTGCGGTCGGCGAGCTTGGCGATGCCGGCCACGCCAAAAACCAAAGCCAGCAATAAACGTCCAACAAGTAGCGCGATATTCAAAAGATTCTCCTATGACTCACGTTTCGCCACAAAACCCCTCGCATCATGATGAGCTGCAGCAAGCCTTGGGCTTAAGCTCTTCCGGCTCGCAATGGTGCGCCGCTCTACCTGCATGCTCGCTATGGGAGCGAGCAGCAGGCAGCGGGGAATCCTGGAGGGGGGTTCGATTTGGAGCAGAAGTGGAAGTTGGAAGCGCAGCAAGCAGCGTTGCCGGTATTGATCTCGGTGAAGCAGATCGCGCTCGCAACGCCGGCCGCAGTCGAACAACAGCCATACCCACCTCGGGTGTGCGGGCACGCCTTAGACCCCGAGGGACACACGGCTTGACACGTCCCGCCATCGCAAACCTCGTTCGGTTGGCAGCAGACACCGTCGCAGCACGACAACCCTTCGTCACAACAAGAGTTGCCGCAGGGGGTCTGCGATTCAGCGCACTGCTGTACACATGACCCGTAGGCGCACGCGGCGCCGCTGGGACACACTCTGCCGCAGGCGCCGCAGTTGTTGGGGTCGTTATTCGTGTCGACGCACTGATCGCGGCACTTGGTCTGTCCCTCGGGGCACTCCTCCTCGCATTGGCACGTTACGGGGTCGAGGACCTTGCCCCCGTCGCATTGCCTCGTAACGCACTGTCCGTCCTGGCACTCGAGGCAGGGACTGCCGCAATCGATCGGGGTGCAAATTCCGTTGTTCGGGTCGCATTCCTCACATAGGCTACAGGTACACTCTTCACACACACCAGGGCCCAAACCAACCGAATCACAATACTGATTCGGACCGCAGCAGACCGTATTGGGGGGACCCACACAGGTGGTTTAACCTGCGGCGCAGAGGCATGTCTCTGTCGCGGTATCGCACGTTTGATCGGGTCCACACTGAGGGACACAGATGCCGGCTTGGCAGATTGCGCAAGGCTGAGAACACTGGTCTTTTAGACACTGCTGAAGACGTATTTCATAAATCTTGTCCGCCGTATCTTCACACGCATCTAAGGCAGTTTGACAAGCATCAAATTCAGGGTCGCGCGGATTAAGAACCCC
>JADDPR010000396.1 GCA_016781775.1 Rubrobacter sp.
TCTCCCTTACCCGAACATCTAAGAGATAGGACGGTTCTATGAGTGCTACGGTCGTGCTGGGACTTGCTTGGGGTGACGAGGGGAAGGGTCGCGTCTGCGACGCTTTGGCCGCCGACGCCAGTTTCGTCTCGCGCTACTCCGGCGGGAACAACGCGGGGCATACGATCCGTGTGGGCAAGGAGGAGTTCAAGGTCCACCTTATCCCCTCCGGCATGGTGCGCGAGGGCGTCGTTTGCACCATCGGCAACGGGGTCGTGGTGAACCCCGAGGTGCTCGCCGAGGAGGTCGACGCCCTGGAGAAGCGGGGCATCGAGGTCAAGAGCCGCCTCAAGGTCGACGGCCGGAGCCACCTTATCCTCCCGTACCACATCCGCCTCGACGGTCATCGCGAGAAGGCGCTGGGCAAGGCCAAGATCGGCACCACGAACCGCGGCATCGGCCCGGCCTACGAGGACAAGGTCGCCAGGGTCGGCGTCCGCGTGCAGGACATCTTCGACGAGGGCATCCTGAGGACGAAGCTGAAGGCCGCACTCCGCGAGAAGAACTGCCTGTTCACGAACGTCTACAACGAGGAGCCCTTCGACCCCGAGGATCTCGTGGCGTACCTCCTCTCCTTCCGCGAACTCCTGGAGCCGATGATGATCGACACGGGCGGGATGCTCCGCGACGCGCTCGATCGCGGTGAAGAGGTTCTCCTGGAGGGGGCGCAGGCGACGCTCCTGGACAACGACTTCGGCACCTACCCGTTCGTGACCTCCTCGAACCCGTCGGCCGGCGGGGCTTGCGTGGGGGCCGGCATCCCGCCTTCTGCGCTGACCGAGGTGATCGGGGTGACGAAGGCCTACGCCACGCGCGTCGGGGACGGGCCGTTCCCCACGGAGCTCTTCGACGAGGTGGGGGAGACGCTCAGGCGGGTCGGCAAGGAGGTCGGGACGACGACGGGCAGGCCGCGCCGGTGCGGCTGGATGGACTTGCCGGCGCTCCGGTTCTCGGCCTCGTTGAACGGCATCACCGGGTTCGCCATCACGATGCTCGACGTGCTCTCGTCCGTCGACGAGATAAAGGTCTGCGTGGGGTACGAGATCGACGGCAAGGAGGTTCGGGATTATCCCCTGAGCCAGACGGACCTGCACCACGCGAAGCCCATCTACGAGACGTTCGCCGGCTGGGACGTGGACGTCTCCGGGTGCCGCCGAAAGGAGGAGTTGCCCGAGGAGGCGCGTTCCTTCGTGGAGTTCGTGGAGGAGGGGCTCGGGGTGCCGGTGCGCATGATCAGCGTCGGCCCCGAGCGCGACCAGGCGATCGTAGAGAGCGCGAGGGTCTAAGAGTTGCGCGTCCTCGTCGTCGGTAGCGGCGCGCGCGAGCACGCGCTCGTGGAGGCGATCGCCGCGAGCCCCATGCGCCCGGAGGTCTTCGCCGCCCCCGGCAACCCGGGCATCGCCGCGATCGCCGAGACCGTGGACATCGCGGCGGACGACCTGATCGGGCTTCGCAACTACGCGAGGACTGCGGGCATGGACCTGACCGTCGTCGGCCCCGAGTCGCCTCTTATAGGGGGCATCTCGGAGTGCTTTTGGGAGGCGGGGCTGAAGATCTTCGGCCCCTCGCGCGCCGCCGCCCGCCTCGAAGGCTCGAAGGTCTTCGCAAAGGAGGTCATGCGCCACGCCGGGGTCCCGACCGCCCGCTTCGAGGCCTTCGAACACGAGGAGCCGGCGATCCGGTATCTACGCTCCCAGCGCGACTACCCCATGGTCGTCAAGGTCGATGGGATCGCGGCCGGCAAGGGCGTCGTCGTCGCGCACTCCCCCGACGAGGCGGAGGACGCGGTCCGGGCGGCGTTTCGCGGAGCGTTCGGGGCGGCGGGCGAGAGGGTCCTCATAGAGGAGTACCTGGAGGGGCGCGAGGCCTCCGTCTTCGCGCTCACCGACGGGAGGGACATCCTGCCGTTCGTCCCCGCGCAAGACTACAAGCGCCTCGGGGACGGGGACGAGGGCCCGAACACCGGCGGGATGGGGGCCTACTCCCCGACGATGTGGATGGAGCCCGCCACCTACGCGCAGATTCTGGAGGAGATCATCACCCCGACGGTGCGCCAGCTCTCGCTTATCGGCGCCCCCTACACGGGGCTCGTGTACGCGGGAGTCATGATCACGGAGACCGGGCCGAAGGCGCTGGAGTTCAACTGCCGCTTCGGTGACCCGGAGACGCAGGTCCTCCTCCCCCGGCTCGACTCGGACCTCCTGGAGCTCTTGATCGCCTGTACCGAGGACGACCTCAGGAGGCGCGAGGTCTCGTGGTCGAACGAGAAGGCCGTCTGCGTGGTCCTGGCCTCGGAGGGCTACCCGGAGTCTTCCTCCGAAGGCGACGAGATAACGGGCCTCGACGAGGTGCGGGGCCTCGCGGGGGTGCGCATCTACCACGCCGCCGTCAGGGAGGAGGATGGGATCTTCCACACCGCCGGGGGGCGCGTGCTGAACGTCGTCGGGACAGGGCCCTCTATCATGGAGGCGCGGGCTCGGGCCTACGCGGCCGTCGAGCTGATCCGGTTCCCCGGGATGCAATACCGCACGGACATAGCACTGGAAGCGATGGAGATGGAAGAGTTATGACCCCGCCCGTTGGTATCGTGATCGGCAGCGAGTCCGATCGTCCCGTGCTCGAGAAATGCGTCGCAAGGCTCGACGCGTTCGGCATAGAGTATGAGTTCAACGTCATGAGCCCCTACCGCAACCCCGAGGACGTCTCCGAGTATGCCGGTACCGCCCGCGAGCGCGGCCTCAAGGTTGTCATTTGCGGTGCAGGGCTCGCCAGCGGTCTCGCCGCCGCGGTCGCCGCCCGCACCATGCTCCCGGTTATAGGAATACCGATCTCCAGCGGCACCCTCGGTGGCCTCGACTCGCTGCTCTCGACCGTCCAGATGCCGGCGGGGGTCCCGGTCGCCACCGTGGCAGTCGACGGCGCCGCCAACGCCGCCGTGCTCGCCGCCCAGATTCTGGCGCTCTCCGACGGGGATCTGGCCCAGAAACTGGAGGTTTAGATGATAGGTCGCTACACGCTCCCCGAGATGGGAGCGGTATGGACCGAGGAGGCCAAGTTCCGCTCGTGGCTGGACGTCGAGATCGCCGTCTGCCGCGCGCGGGCGCGTCTCGGCGAGATCCCCGAGGAAGAGGTCGACGAGCTCGCCGAGAAGGCGGGCTTTACCGTCGAGCGCATAGACGAGGTCGAAAAGGAGACGAACCACGACGTCATCGCCTTCGTCACCACGGTGAACGAGGAGGTCGCCCGCAAGGGAGGCGCGAACGTCGCACGACACTTCCACTTCGGCCTGACCTCGTCGGATGTCGTGGACACGGCGGGCGCTCTACGGCTCCGCGATGCCCTCGGGCTCGTGCTGGACGAGGCGAAGGAGTTGACGAAGCTTCTCGTCGAGATGTCGCTCCGGCACCGCGAGACCGTGATGGTCGGGCGGACGCACGGGGTGCACGCGGAGCCGACGGTCTTCGGGCACAAGTGCGCGGTGTGGGCCTTCGAGATGGAGCGGAACCTGGATCGGTTGGAGCACGCCAGGCGCATGGCTTCGGTCGGCAAGATCTCCGGGGCCGTCGGCGTCTACGCGAACGTGGACCCGAAGGTGGAGGCGCTGGCCTGCGAGGAGCTCGGCATCGAGCCCGCCGAGGCGTCCACGCAGGTGGTACAGCGCGACCGTCACGCCGAGGTGCTCTCCGTCCTGGCGGTTATGGGCTCGACCCTGGAGAAGATCGCGGTGGAGGTCAGGGGGGCGCAGCGCACCGAGATCCGCGAGCTCCAGGAGCCGTTCGGCCGTGGACAGAAGGGCTCCTCGGCGATGCCGCACAAGCGCAACCCGATCCTCTCGGAGCGCCTGACCGGGATGGCCCGCCTCCTCCGGGGCTACGCCGCCGTCGGCTTCGAGAACAACGCCCTGTGGCAGGAGCGAGACATAAGCCACTCCTCCGCCGAACGCGTCGTCCTCCCGGACGCGACGACCGTCGCCCACTACATGCTCCGCACGGCCCGCCGCGTCCTCGACGGCCTGACGGTGAACGAAGAGCGCATGAAGGAGAACCTCAACATCGGGGGCGGTATCGTGTACTCGGGGCGCGTGCTGCTCGCCCTCGTGGAGAGCGGGATGTCCCGCGACGACGCCTACGTCGTCGTGCAGGATGCGGCGCTCCGGGCCTGGGACGGCGAGGGCGGGTTCCGCGAGCTTCTGGAGGGTAAGCCGGAGGTACGGAAGCGGCTCGGCGACGGCCTGGACGACCTTCTCGATCCGGGTTATGCGCTGAGAAACGTCGGCACCGTCTTCGAGCGGGTCGAGGATCTAAAGAAGAGGTTGGAGAGTGTCTGAGAGGCTCGTCTACGAGGGCAAGGCGAAGAAGATCTTCGCGACGGATGAGGAGGGCATCCTTCTCCACCGCTACAAGGACGACGCGACCGCGTTCAACGCGCAGAAGCGCGGATCGTGGGTGGGCAAGGGGCGGACGAACGCCACGATGAGCGCGGCGCTCTTCAAGTTTCTGGAGAGCCGCAAGATCTCGACGCACTTTATCGAGCAGGTCGACGACGAGACCATCAAGACGAAGAAGCTTCAGATGCTCCCCGTCGAGGTTATCGTGCGCAACGTGGCGGCGGGCTCGCTCGCCAAGCGCCTCGGATACGAGGAGGGGACCCCCCTCAAGGACACCGTCGTCGAGTTGTGTTACAAAAGTGATGAGCTCGGCGATCCGCTGTTCAACTGGTACCACCTCCGCGAGGTCGGGGTGGCCGACGAGGACCTGAAGCGGTGCGAGGAGATCGGGCTCGAGGTCAACGGGCTACTCCATCCGTTCTTCGACAGCAAGGGCGTCGTGCTCGTGGACTTCAAGATAGAGGTCGGGCGCGACGAGAACGGCGAGCTCATGCTGGCCGACGAGATCAGCCCGGACACCTGCCGCTTCTGGGACAAGGATAGCGGCGAGAAACTGGACAAGGACCGCTTCCGGCGCGACATGGGTGGCGTCGAGCAGGCGTACGAGGAGATGCTTCGACGCGTGACGCACATGGGACCGATGGGAACGATGGAATGACGAATGCTATGAAGGTACGCGTCCTCGTACGCCCCAAGCGGGGCATCCTGGACCCGCAGGGAGAGGCCGTGAAGCGCGCCCTGCCGGCTTTGGGCTTCTCGGGGGTGGAGACGGTCCACATCGGTCGTCTTATCGAGATGGAGGTCGAGTCGGCGGACGAGGTCGAGGGGATGTGCAGGAGGCTCCTCGCCAACCCGACGACCGAGGAGTACGAGTGGGAGGTTGTCTCTTGAGGATAGGGGTTACCGTCTTCCCGGGCTCGAACTGCGACCGGGACGCCATGCATGCCGTCGAGCGGGCGGGGGCCACGCCCGTCGAGCTGTGGCACGCCGATCCCGAGTTGAAGGGCGTCGACGCGGTCGTGGTGCCGGGCGGCTTCTCCTACGGCGACTACCTGAGGCCCGGCGCGATCGCCCGTTTCGCGAAGGTGATGGGCCCGTTAGAGGAGTTCGCGAAGAGCGGCGGTCCGGTGCTCGGGGTGTGCAACGGCTTCCAGGTGCTTCTGGAGGCGCATCTGTTGCCCGGCGCCCTGCTCAGGAATACGGGGATGCGTTTCGTGAGCAGGCGCGCGCGCACGCGCGTCGAGAAAGCGGATACGCCGTGGACGGCGCTGTACGGCGAGGGCGAGGAGATCACGCTGCCCGTCGCCCACAACGAGGGTAATTACTACGCCGACGAGGGCACGATCCGGGAGCTCGAGGAGGAGGGGCGCATCGTCCTGCGCTACCTCGACAACCCGAACGGCTCGGCGAACGACATCGCGGGCATCTGCAACGAGGCCCGCAACGTCGTGGGCCTGATGCCCCACCCGGAACGCGTCTCCGACCCGGCCCTCGGCTCGGAGGAGGGTCTAAGGGTCTTCGAGTCCGTTCTCGCCGCGGCGGGGGCCAAGGTTTGAGCATCCAGGAGACGTACGCTTCTTTAGGCCTTTCGGACTACGAGTACGATCGCATCCTGGAGCTTATGGGGCGGGCGCCGAACTATCTGGAGCTCTCGCTGTTCAGCGTGATGTGGAGCGAGCACTGCGGCTACAAGAACTCGCGGCCGCTGCTCAGGCGCTTCCCGAACACGGGGCCGCGGGTTTTGCAGGGGCCGGGGGAGAACGCCGGCGTTATAGAGGTGGGGGAGGGCTGGGCGCTCGCGTTCAAGATGGAGAGCCACAACCATCCGTCCGCCGTCGAGCCCTACGAGGGGGCGGCGACCGGCGTCGGCGGGATCATCCGCGACGTCATCGCGATGGGCGCCCGTCCCGTGGCCCTCCTGAACGCCCTGCGCTTCGGGCCTCTCGACGACGAGCGAAACCGCTACCTCTTCCGCGAGGTCGTGAGGGGCATCGGCGGATACGGCAACGCCATAGGCGTCCCGACCGTCGGCGGCGAGGTCGAGTTCTCGCCCGCGTACTCGGGGAACCCGCTCGTGAACGCCATGTGCGTCGGGATTATCCGCGCCGACGAGGTCGTGCGGGCGAAGGCCGAGGCCGGGGAGGGGAACCTCGTCGTCCTCTTCGGCGCGAAGACCGGCCGCGACGGCATCCACGGGGCCACCTTCGCCTCCGACGAGCTCACCGAGGAATCCGAGGCGAAGCGTTCCAACGTGCAGGTCGGGGACCCGTTCGCCGGCAAGATGCTTATCGAGTGCTCCTTGAGGCTGCTGGAGCGAAACCTCCTCGTGGCGCTCCAGGACCTGGGTGCCGCGGGAATTGCCTCCTCCGCCTCCGAGATGGCGGCGAGGGGGGAGGTCGGGATCGAGATAGACGCCGAGAAGGTCCCCCTGCGCGAAGAAGGCATGGAGGCGTGGGAGGTCGTGATCTCCGAATCCCAGGAGCGGATGCTCGCCGTCGTCGAGCCCGAGAAGGCCGACGAGGTCCTGAAGGTCTGCGAGCGCTACGAGCTCGACGCCGCCGTCGTCGGCAGGGTGACGAGCCACGGAGAGCTTCGGGTCCTCGACAACGGCGAGCCCATCGGCTCCGTCCCCGCCCAGTACCTCGCCGACGCCCCGGTCTACGAGCGCGAGGTGCAGAGGCCGTCGTACCTGGACGAAGCGCAGCGCTTCGACCCGGACGACCTGCCCCTGCCCGATGACTACAACGAAGTCCTGCTCCGTATGCTCGCCCATCCCAGCCTCTGCTCCCGCGCCTCCGTCTACGAGCAGTACGACAGCGAGGTCGGCTCCGACACCGTCGTCCGCCCCGGCGCCGACGCGGCGGTGATGCGCATAAAAGGCACGAAGCTCGGCTTCGCCGTCACCGCCGACGTCAGCGGCCGGCACTGCTACCTCGACCCGAGGGGCGGGGGAGCGGCGGCCGTCGCGGAGGCTTACCGCAACCTCTCGTGCGTCGGGGCCGAGCCCGTCGCCATCACCGACTGCCTCAACTTCGGGAGCCCGGAGAAGCCGGACGGGTACTACGGGCTCTCCGAGTGCGTCGATGGGATGGCCGAGGCGTGCGAAGTCCTGGGGACGCCGGTGGTCAGCGGTAACGTCAGCCTGTTCAACGAGACCGAGCGGGGTGCGATCTACCCGACCCCGGCCGTCGGGATGGTCGGGGTCTTCGAAGACGTGAGCCGCCACGCTACCCCGGGATTCAAGCGTGAGGGGGACATGGTCGTGGTGCTTGGGGGCATACCGAGATGGCCGCGAGAGGGGCATCCGCTCTCCGGGTCGAGCTACCTGGAAGTCATCGAGGGGAAAGTCGCGGGGCGGCCTATTGTCCCCGACCTCGCCGCCGAAAAAGAGGCTGCCGATCTCGTGCGGACCATGATCCGTTCTGGTCTGATCGACACGGCGCACGATGTGTCCGAAGGCGGGACGTTGGTAGCCTTCGCGGAGATGGCCCTCGCTGGCGGGATAGGATTCGATTTCGCGGCGAGAGAGATCGAACGCTTCGCCGACGACAAGCGACACCTCCAGGAGATCCTCCTCGGTGAGAAGGGCGCGACCTTTGTGGTCACCGTTCCCCAGAATCGCTGGCCCGAACTGCAAGAGGCCCTGAGTGGGGCGAATATAGGCTACGACGACACCGGGTACACCGGCGGGGACAGATTCGTGGTGCCGGGCCTCATAGATCTCAGCCTCGAAGACCTGCGCCGTGCCCGCGAGCGCGACCTCTTCGAGCAGCATGCTCCGGAGGGCGGTCACCTCGGGTAGGGGAGATCCATAACTATGTGCGGCCGGCATGTAGTACCATCCTGTGGTCTGGTCTCAGAAGGTCCCTAATTAGGAGTGCGGTAGGTTTTGATCGATATGGATGGCATGGAGGGGAAGCCGAAAGAGGCGTGCGGGGTCTACGGGATCTACTCCCGCGAGCTCGCGGGTGAGCTCGCGCAGAGGACGTATTTCGGTCTCTATGCCCTGCAGCACCGGGGCCAGGAGTCCGCGGGGATAGCGGTCTCCGACGGGGAGCGGACGCTCGCGATGCGGGACATGGGCCTCGTCTCCCAGGTCTTCGACGAAACCAGGCTGACCTCGCTGGAGGGCGGGCACATAGCGCTCGGCCACGTGCGGTACTCCACGACGGGGAGCGCCTCCTGGGAGAATGCCCAGCCCGAGTTCCACGGGCGCGGGGACGTGAACGTCGCGGTCGCGCACAACGGGAACCTGGTCAACGCGGCGGGCTTGAGGCGCGAGCTCGAAGGGGAGGGCTTCGAGTTCGAGTCGACGTCGGACACGGCGGCGATCGCGGCGAGCGCCGTCGGGGAGTTGGAGAAGGGCAAGGGGGCAGGGGAGGCCGTCCGGGACACGATGCGGCGCCTGGAGGGGGCCTACTCGGTTGCGATGATCTTCCGGGACAAGCTCGTCGCTTTCCGGGACCCTCACGGCTTCAGGCCGTTGTCCATAGGTAAGGTCGAGGGTGGCTACGTCGTCTCCAGCGAGACCTGCGGCCTGGACATCATCGGCGCGGAGTACGTGCGCGACGTCGAGCCCGGTGAGGTCGTCGTGATCGACGACGAGGGGCTTACGAGCTACCGGGCGGAGCCCGCGCGGCGGGCCTTGTGCAGCTTCGAGTACGTGTACTTTGCGCGGCCCGACTCCCGCTTCGACGGGCGCGAGGTCGCGGATTCACGGTTCAAGATGGGTGAGATCCTGGCGAAGGAGAGCCCCGCCGAGGCCGACGTCGTGATCCCGGTGCCGGACTCCGGGATCATGGCGGCGACCGGATTCTCGAACGGGAGCGGCATCCCCTACGCGGAGGGCCTCATAAAGAACCGCTACGTCGGGCGGACGTTCATCCAGCCGACGGACGGGATGCGACAGATCGGCCTGAGGCTCAAGCTCAACCCGCTGCCCTCCGTCATCAAGGACAAGCGGGTCGTCGTGATAGACGACTCTATCGTGCGCGGCAACACGAGCCGCAAGCTCGTCTCGCTTCTCTTCGAGGCCGGTGCGAAAGAGGTCCACTTCCGCGTCTCCTCGCCGCCCGTCACCGGGCCGTGCTACTACGGGATAGACATGGACACCAAGGAGGGCCTCGTCGGGGCGAATTACACGGTCGAGGAGATCCGCGACCAGATCGGCGCCACCACCCTCGCCTACCTCTCCGTCGAGGGCATGACGAAGGCGACGGAGCAGCCGGAGCGCAGCTTGTGCCGCGCCTGCTTCGACGGCGACTACCCCACGACGGGGACGGCGAGCAAGCTCGCCCTGGAGAAGATCCAGCCGGTCGGGGGCAAGCGGGGATGACGGAGAACAACCCTCCGTCATCCTACGAGGCGGCCGGCGTCTCCATCGAACGCGGAGACGAGGCCACCGACCTCATGCGCGCCTCCGTCGAGGCAACGCACGGACCCGAGGTGATACCCAACCCCCGCGGCTTCGCGGGGCTCTACGCCCTCTCCGGCCTCCGGGAGCCGGTCCTCGCCTCGACCATCGACGGGGTGGGCACGAAGGTCCTCGTCGCCGGGTCCGTCGGGCGGTACGACACTTTAGGGGCGGATATAGTCAACCACTGCGCCAACGACGTCCTCGCCTCCGGGGCGACCCCGCTCGTCTTTGTGGATTACGTCGCGAGCGGGCGACTGGACCCCGCGACCGTGGCCGAGGTCGTTCGGGGGGCGGCGGAGGCTTGCGAGGCTCTGGGCATCTCGCTCGTCGGCGGGGAGACGGCGGAGATGCCGGGGCTCTACGCGGGGAGCGACCTGGATATCGTGGGGGCTTGCATGGGGGCGTGCGAGCGGGGGGACGTCGTTACCGGCGAGGGTGTGACGGCGGGGGACGTGGTGATCGGGCTACCTTCGAGCGGCCTGCACACGAACGGCTACACCCTGGCCCGCAAGGTTGTTGAGGACGCGGGCCTCTCCTACGAAGACGTTGCGGGCGGGCTGAGTAAGACGGTGGGGGAGGCCTACCTGGAGCCTCACCGGGCCTACGTGCGCGAGGTCTCCGCCTTGCGCCGGTCCGTCCGGGTGCGCGGGATGGCGCACATCACCGGGGGCGGTCTCCCCGGCAACCTGCCGCGCGCCTTGGGGGGGAAGGGCGCGAGGCTGTACGAGGGGGCCTGGGAGGAGCCGGCGGTCTTCGGCTTGATCCGCAACCTCGGCGACGTCCCCGAGGACGAGATGCGCCGCGTCTTCAACGTGGGAGTCGGATTCTGCGTCGTGGTCAAGGCCGAAGATGCGGAGATGGCGATCGGGGTTCTCCGAGATGCGGGGTGCGAGGCGAAGCGCATCGGGGAGGTCGTGGAGGGCGGAGGGGTCGAGTTTGCCCCCGGACCCTAGCGCCAGGTCCCTTCCCGAAGGGGCGCGGTTCGCGGTGCTCGCCTCGGGATCCGGGACGAACCTGCAGGCGCTGCTCGACGCTTACCCGGGCTACTGCGCCGTGGTGGCGGGAGACAAGGAAGGGGCGTACGCTTTCGAGAGGGCCAGGCTGGCCGGGGTCCCCGCAGAGCACGTGGGGCCGGATGGTTTCGAGACGCGCAAGGCGTACGATGCCGCGCTCGCAGAACGGGTCGCGGTGTACGGAGTGGGGCTCGTGGTGGGGGCGGGGTACATGCGGGTGTTGACGCCGGCTTTTCTTGAAAGGTTTCCGGCGGTCATCAACGTGCATCCCTCGCTGTTGCCGCGTTTCAAGGGGTTGCACGCCATACCCCGGGCGCTCGAGTCTGGGGAACGAGAGACGGGGGTAACGGTGCATTACATGGTCGAGGAGGTCGACGCGGGGCCGGTGATACGGCAGGAGGCCGTGCCGATCCTGCCGGGAGATACGGAGGAGACTTTGCACGAGAGGCTTAGGCCCGTGGAGCACCGGCTGCTCGTCGAGGCGGTCGCGGATCACTTTCTCGGGGCACGCAAGTGAAGCGCCGAGCGCTCGTCTCCGTCTCGGACAAGAGGGGGGTCGCGGCCTTTGCGAGGAGGCTGCACAAGTTGGGGTTCGAGATCATCTCGACCGGCGGCACCGCGAGGGCCCTGGAGGAGGCGAAGGTCCCGGTGACGCAGGTCTCCGAGGTAACGGGGGCGCCGGAGATGCTCGCCGGGAGGGTCAAGACGCTTCACCCCATGATCCACGGCGGCATCCTCGCCGACCTCGACGACCCGGATCAGGTGATGGAGCTCGTGGACCACGACATAGGCCCCATCGACCTCGTGTGCGTGAACCTCTACCCGTTCGAGGAGACGATAGCGGGCGGGGCCGAGGAGAAGGAGGCCATCGAGCAGATAGACATCGGCGGCCCCACCCTACTCCGGGCCGCAGCTAAAAACTTCAAGAGCGTCACGGTCGTCCCCTCCCCGAGCTTCTACAAGGAGGTCGCCGCCGAGTTGGAGCTCGGGCTGGTCGAGGAGACCACGCGCCGCCGCCTCGCCCTCGAAGCCTTCCGCAGAACCGCCGAGTACGACGCCTCCATCTCCACCTGGCTCGCCCAACAGGTAGAAAAGGACGCCACGGTCCCAAAGAACGACTCCTCCACGGAGGAGAGCCCCGCCGATACCGCCGCCGAGGACGACGGGTTCCCCGAGGTCCTCACGAAGCGGTACGAGCGGGTGCTGCCCCTCCGCTACGGGGAGAACCCGCACCAGGCAGCGGCATACTACGCCGACGCGGAGAACAGCGGACATCTCCTCACGGGGGTCGAGCGGCTCCAGGGCCGCCCCCTGTCGTTCAACAACCTCTACGACGTGGACGCCGCGCGCACCCTGCTCGCGGACCTCTCCGAGGACGGGAGGGCCGCGGCGGTCATCATCAAGCACGCGAACCCTTGCGGGGCGTCGGTCGCCGACGACCTGGCGGAGGCGTACAGGAAGGCTCTGGCCTCCGACCCGACGTCCGCGTTCGGGGGGATCGTCGCGCTGAGCGGCGCCGTGGACGGGGAACTCGCGCGCGAGATCTCCAAGGTCTTCACGGAGGTCCTGATCTCACCAAGCTTCGACGAAGAAGCGCGCGAGGTCTTCTCCGAGAAGCCGAACATGACCCTGCTCGAAGCCGGCCCCATCGCTCGTCCCAACCTCTCCGCCAAACACGTAACCGGCGGCATCCTGCTCCAGGAGACCGACCGCGTAGAGAGCGGCGAGGAGTACGAGATCGCCACCTCCCTGCGCCCCTCACCGGACGCCCTCGGCGACCTGCTCTTTGCCTGGAAGGTCGCCAAGAGCGTCAAGAGCAACGCGATAGTGCTGGCGAAGGACGAGGCGACGGTCGGCATCGGCGCCGGACAAACGAGCCGGGTCGATTCGTCCGAGCTCGCCGTCAGAAAGGCTGGCGAGAGGGCCCAGGGAGCCGTGGCCGCCAGCGACGCCTTCTTCCCCTTCGCCGACGGGATCGAAGCCCTCGCCGGGGCCGGGGTAAGAGCGGTAATACAGCCGGGTGGCTCCAAGCGCGACGGCGAGGTGGTGGAGGCTGCCGATAAGCACAGCCTCTCGATGGTCCTTACCAAGCGGCGCCACTTCCTGCATTGATACGCAAAGAAGAGGGCTCGCGCTCGACGGCGGTCCTCGGACTTTCGGAGAGGTTCGTCTACTACGCAGCAGCGGTCTTCTTGCTCGTCACGATCGTGATGCTCTTCGTCTCGGCGGGGGCTAGCGTGTTCGGGGTGCTGGAGCTGGGACCGCTCGAGGCGGCCCTGGAGGTCCTGGACAAGGTGCTGCTCATCTTTATCTTCGCCGAGCTCTTGAGGACCATAATCACCGTGGTAGAGGAGCGCGAGATCAGGGTCGAGCCGTTCCTTATCGTGGGCCTCATAGCCGTTGTCCGCCGAATACTAGCCGTCACCGCCTCCATAGAGCAGAACCTGGGTACCCCGGAGTTCAGCGACCTGCTCATCGAGCTCGGCGTCCTCACCGCCCTCGTCCTCGCCCTGACCTGGGCGCTCCACCTTACCCGCCGCACGGAAGGTCGGGATGGGGCGCGCTAGGAACGCCCACCATCTGGTAAAATCCGAAGAATTGGGCCAGTAGCTCAGTGGTAGAGCAGGGGACTTTTAATCCTCGTGTCGAAGGTTCGATCCCTTCCTGGCTCACAGGCCACGGCAGGCCCAACACGGCCCCCATCGTCTAGAGGCCCAGGACACCGCCCTTTC
>JADDPR010000346.1 GCA_016781775.1 Rubrobacter sp.
CGCCGG
Organism: Rubrobacter sp.; assembly: GCA_016781775.1. Classification (GTDB taxonomy): domain Bacteria; phylum Actinomycetota; class Rubrobacteria; order Rubrobacterales; family Rubrobacteraceae; genus Rubrobacter_F. Next base: position 7 of record JADDPR010000346.1, read on the forward strand.
AGGGGCCCCACTACCCTTTTTGCCATTTGCGTAAAGACTATCTGCGCGAGCTTCAAATGCCGGGAGAGCCCGACATCCTGGCCGAACTCACGGAACTCTTCGTGACCGACGCCACCTCGCACCTCGCCGCGTTGCGCGAGGGCATCGAGAGGGAAGACGCGGGCTCCGTGGAGCGGAGTGCCCATACCCTCAAGGGAAGCTCCGGCAACATGGGCGCCACGGTTATGTCCAGAATCTCCTCCGAGCTACAGGACGCCGGCCGCTCCGGAGACCTCACAGGGGCCCGCGAGCTGCTGACGCGCCTGCAGGCGGAGTTCGGGCGTGTCCGTGAGGCGCTCGAAGCCGAGAAAACGATACCGTAACGCCGTAGCGTCCGCGCGGGGATGGCGCGCCATCCCCGCGCGGACGCGCCTCAACGCTCCCCGAACTCCAGTCGGACCTTTTGCTCCGCGTCGAGTACGAGGGCGGCGGAGTAGGGTCGGCCGGCCTTGCTCTTGAAGCCCTTCAGTTCGCCGGTGCGTCCTTTTTCGAGGAGTTGTCTGGCCTGGGCGGCGCTCACCCGCTTGCCGGAGATCGTCTTCCAGATAGCGAATGGGCAGCCCGTCTTCCACGCGGAGCACCCGTAAGCCTTCTTGCTCTCGACGACCGGGGAGCCGCACTTCGGACAGGTTCCGAGAGGCTCGTCGCTCGCGGCGCTGCCGTTCGAGCCATTGCTACTGGCCGCACGCTTTCCTCCGTTGCGCTTCGCGGGGGCGGCGACCTTCTCGCCCTCCTTGCCGCGCACCTCCTCGACGAGCGAGGCGGCGAGGCCTTTGATGTCGGCCATGAATTTTGGGCGTGGTTCGGCGCCCCTCTCCATGCGGGCTAGGCGCTCCTCCCAGGAGGCCGTCAGCTCGGGGGAGGCGAGGGGGCTGTCGCCGAGGAGGCGGATCAAGGCCCGCCCCTTCTCCGTCGGCACGAGGACCTTCCCCTGCCGCACCAGGTACCCGACCTTGAGGAGCCTCTCGATCGTCGCCGCCCTCGTGGCCGGTGTGCCGAGCCCGGAGTCTTTCATCGCCTGCCGCAGTTCCTCGTCCTCGACGAGCCGGCCGGCGGTCTCCATCGCCCCGAGGAGCGAGGCCTCCGAATAACGCGGCGGCGGCTTGGTCTCCCCCTCCTTCACGGCGACCTTCGCCACGTCCCACTCCTGTCCCCGCTCCACCGGCGGCAGCACGGGCGGCTCCTTCTCCTTCCTGCCGCTCACCCCGTCCGGGTAGAGCGTCCGCCACCCGGCCTCCAACACGACCCTGCCGCGCGAGAGAAAAGTCTCCCCGCGCACCTCCGTCACGACCGTCGTGTTCTCGAAGCGCGCCGCCGGGAAGAACACCGCCAGAAAACGCCGCGCCACCAGGTCGTAGACCTTCGCCTCGTCGGGCGGCAGCTCCCCGGAAGCCTTCTTGTTCGTCGGAACGATGGCATGGTGGTCCGTCACCTTTGCATCATCGACGATTCGCTTGCTTACGGGCAGCTTCGGGAGGTCCAGCAGCCCTTGCGCGAACCGGGCGAGGTCCGGGAGCGCGCCTGCCGCCTCGACCCGTTTCCCGAGCCCCGCGACCATGTCCTGCGTGAGGTAGCGGCTGGAAGTTCGGGGGTAGGTTATAAGTTTTCTCTCCTCGTAGAGCGCCTGGGCCGCCCGCAGCGTGCGCTCCGCCGTGAAGCCGTACCTCGCATTTGCGTTGCGCTGCAGCTCGGTCAGGTCGTGCAGGAGCGGCGGCTTCTCGGAGGCCGTCTTCTTCTCCGCCTTGCGGATGGTCCCCGTCCCGCCCCGCACTTTCTCGGCTACCGCTTCGGCGGCCTCTCGCTCCCCGAGGCGGTTCTGCTTCTCCTTGAACCACACGCCATCGTAGCTCGCGCCCTCGCGGGCGAAGCGCGCGTAGACCGTCCAGAACTTCTCCGGCTTGAAGTCCTCGATCTCCCTCTCGCGGTCCACGAGGAGCTTCAGGGTAGGGGTCTGGACGCGGCCTACGGAGAGGACATTTCCGGGACGCCCGAACTTCGTGGAGTAGGCTCGGGTCGCGTTCATGCCCACGATCCAGTCGGCCTCGCCCCGGCTTCTGGCCGCGTTTTCCAGGGGTTTCATGGTACGTCCGTCGCGCAAGGAGGCGAAGCCCTGCCGAATGGCATCGGAGGTAAGGGAGGAGATCCAGAGCCGCCTCACCGGCTTCTTGCACCCCGAAAGCTCGTAGAGGTAGGAGAAGATCAACTCCCCCTCCCTCCCCGCGTCGCAGGCGTTCACCACCTCCGTCACGCCCGCCGAGCGCATCAACCCCTTCACCACCGCGAACTGGTCCCGCGTCTTCGCGTTCACCTTCACCTTGAACCGCTCGGGCAGGACCGGAAGGCTCTCCAGCCGCCACCTCTTGTACTCCTCACCATAAGCATCCGGCGGCGCCAGCTCCGCAAGGTGCCCCACGGCCCAGGTAACCGTCCAGCCGTCACCGACGAGCGCCCCCTTCTCCTTGCGGTGGCGCCCAAGGACGTTCGCTATATCCCTCGCAACCGAAGGTTTCTCCGCAACGACGAGCCTCATAAGATCAGTATACGGAACGAGCCCCCGTCTCCCACGGGCCTACGCTCAAAGCCGAAAACCGGCATGCGTGCTCCCCCTATCCCTGCGTACCATTTCACCATAATAAATGGTTTGACAGGGCCTCTTTCCTAACAATAGAATGACGCGTGGGTGCAAGCATGTTCGGAGTCGGTTCTCCACTTGTGCGCGAGGAGACCGTGTAGCAAGCGTAGAGATACTACGGATCCACGGGGGGTAGCAGTGGGGTTGAGAAAGAATGGAGCTTCAAAGGCTTGGCGTCTCTACGCGCTGCTAGTAGGACTCCTAGCGTGTGGGTATCTCTTCCTTCCCTACGAAGCAACACGCCACCCTTTTTATGACGTGATGGACGTCATGGTGGGCTTATCCGCCACCGCTGCAGTCTTGATCGGCGTCCGCGTGTATCGTCCGGTCCGTCCGTTGCCCTGGTACCTTTTCGCTATTGGACTAGTGCTTCTAGTGAGCGGCATCCTAACCTCGTTGTTTTACGAGATTTATCTTGAAGAACAGGTCCGGTTTCCTTCGCTGGCCGATCCTCTCAATCTAGCTTTTTACCCCTTCGCGATGGCTGGTCTGTCCTTGACCGGGAGTTCCAAATTGACTCGTCGTGGCGCGACGGGTCTAGTCGATCCGCTCGTTATCGCCACAAGTTTTTTTCTACTCGCCTGGGTTTATTTTATGGAGCCGTACGTCTTTGAAACTCACGTGAACGATCC
>JADDPR010000484.1 GCA_016781775.1 Rubrobacter sp.
AAGTGGTTTGCAGTTGGTGGGTGGTACGGCCCATGCACCAGGCAGCTAGGACTGGAGGGGGGTAGTGTTACCCCCCGATCTGGCTCATCGTGCGGTTGCGGGCCTCCTCGGGGAGGGTGAGGCCGGCGGCGGGCTTCACCCGGGCGGTCTTCCACAGGACCTCATGGATCGCCGGGATGGGATCGGCGCTGCGGATGGCGTCCTTGACGGGCACGTCGAGGTCGGTCAGGAGGCACGGGTGGATCTTGCCGTCCGCCGTCAGCCTGAGCCGGGAGCACCGCGCGCAGAAGGGTTCGGAGACGGGGGTTATGACCCCGAAGTTGCCGGGGGCGCCTTCGAAGGTGAACTCGTCGGCGGGGGCGGCCGGGTCGTCCTTGGCGACGGGCTCGAGGTCACCGAGGGCGTCCTGGGCCCTCTGGAGGATCTCCGAGCCCGGGATGAAGAGCTTCCTGAAGCGCGAGCCGTCCGTGTCGCCGTTGAGGGGCATGAGCTCTATAAAGCGCACGTGCAGGGGGTACTTCTGGGTGAGCTTCGCCATGTCCACGATCTCGTCATCGTTCACCCCGCGCAGCGCGACCGCGTTGATCTTGACGGGCGAGAGCGGCGTCTCGAGCGCCGCCATGATCGCCTCCCACACCTTCTCGAAGTGGTCGCGGCGCGTGATGAACTTGAACTTCTCGGGCTGGAGGGTGTCCAATGAGACGTTGATCCTGTCGAGCCCCGCTTCGACGAGCCCTTCGAGGTTCTCCTTGAGGAGGTAGCCGTTGGTGGTCATGGTCACGTCGTGGAAGCCCATCTCCTTGAGCTGCTCGACGAACCACACCACGCCGCGCCTCACCAAGGGCTCGCCGCCGGTGACGCGCACCTTCGTCACCCCGAGCTGGAGGCAAGCCTCGGCGAAGGTCAGCATCTCCTCCAGGGTGAGGATGTGCGACTTGTCCTGGAACTTTATGTCCTCCGGCATGCAGTACTGGCATCGGAAGTTGCACCGATCCGTCACCGAGATGCGCAGATAATCCATTTTGCGCTCGTAGCTGTCCGTAAGCTGTGTCAGCTGTTTCAATCTTCGCCTCTCGACGCTTCCCGAAATCGTATTGTACCGCGCGCCGGCTCCCTGACGCCCGTCGTGCGCTAATATCCTCTCGCAGGCATACCCGGGGTCGTGCCGGGGAAGAAGAGATGAGGCCGCCGTCTGAGATCACGTGCGGCTCGCCCGGAAGGATTCAGCGTAGTGAACGCCCGAACCAACGTCGCTTCACCGTGGAGCACCCCATAAACGGCGCGCTGTTGACGCTCGCGCCTCTCCTGGTCGCCCTGGCCTCGGCCCCCGCCGCCGTGTTTGCGGGTTGGATCCGGACGCGCTTCGCCGCCCCCGTGGGGGCCGCGTTCGCCCTGCTCGCGGCGGTTACGACCCTCGTCGTCTACCTCCGGGGAGGGGGGGAGGTAAACGTCGCGTGGGCCCCGACGTGGGACCTGCGCCTCCACTTCGCCCTCGACGGACTCGCGGCCCTGTACGCCTTGCTCGCGACCGGGGTTGGCTTTCTCGTCCTCGCGTACTCGTCGCGCTACCTGCCGCTGCACCTCGAGCATGGAGGGCGTGATCCGTCCGAGGGCAACCGCTTCTACGGCTTTATGCTGCTTTTTATGGGGTCGATGGTGGGGCTCGCGATGGCCCAGGACCTCATCTTGATCTTCGTCTTCTGGGACCTCACGGCGGTGGCGTCGTACTACCTGATCGGGTACGACCGCCACGACGCGAACTCCCGCGCTTCGGCCCTTATGGCGCTCCTGGTGACCGGCGTGACCGCCGTCCTCCTCCTCATCGGCGCCCTGATGTTCTATGCTGCCTACCGAACCTACTCGGTCCCAGAGCTTGCGGGGCTCGTGCGGCCCGGCCCGCTCCTGAACACGGCGGGCCTCCTTATCGCGATCGCCGCGCTCGCCAAGAGCGCTCAGGTGCCGCTGCACTTCTGGTTGCCCCGCGCCATGGCCGCTCCTACCCCGGTCTCGGCGTACCTCCACTCCGCCGCGATGGTCGCTGCGGGCGTCCTGCTGCTCGGGCGGGTGTACCCGCTCTTGCAGGAGAGCGAGCTCTTGCTGAACGTCCTGCTCGGCGTGGGTCTGCTCTCGATGGCCGTCGGCGGGGTCCTCGCGCTGACGCGCGACGTCTTGAAGCAGCTTCTGGCGTACTCGACGATCTCGCAGTACGGGTACGTGGTCTTCTTGTACGGACTCGGGGGCAAGTACGGGGCCGTGGGGGCCTCGTTTTACGTGATAGCGCACGCCCTCGCCAAGAGCGCCCTCTTCCTGACCGCGGGCGCCGTCTCCCAGGCGACGGGCGAGGACCGACTGAGCCGGATGGGCGGCCTGCGCAAACCCCTGCCGGTGCTGGCCGCGGCGAGCGGGGCCGCCGCTGCAGGCCTCGCCGCGCTCCCGCTCACGATCGGGTTCTTCAAAGACGAGCTCTTCTTCGAGGCGGCGCTGCAGCGCGGGCCGGTCTTCGCCGGGCTCGCGGTCGCCGGCGCGGCGCTCACCATCGCCTACGCCTGGCGCTTCTGGAGCGGGATCTTCCTCGGGACGCCGCGCGACGGGGCGCACGGAGTACCCGCCGCCCTGGTCTGGCCCGTCGCGGTCCTCGGCATTCTCGTCCTGGTCGGCGGCGTGTTCGTCGAGCCGTTCGCGGTCCTGGCGAGGAGTGCCGGGGCGGCCTACTACCCGGGACCGGTGGAGAGCGTAAAGCCGGCCTACCACCTCGACCTGCGTCCCGAGAACCTCATGGCGCTCGCGACCTTCGGGCTCGGAGCCCTGCTCGTGGTCTCGCGCCGGGCATGGGTCGGGGCGGCGTGGGGGGCTGCGCGGATCGGTGAGAAGGTCGGGCCGGAGAAGTTGTACGAGGTCGGCATCATCGAGCTCAACCGCTTCTCGGACAGGGTCCACAGCTACGAGGTGCGGGACCTCAGGAGCAGGATAGCTTCCATACTCTTGCCGGCGGGGGTGCTGGTCGGGCTCGCCATCCTTGCGACCCCGAACGTGGACGTGTACCGGGTCGGGTCCGTCGCGTGGCAGGACGCGCCCCTCCTCCTCGCGCTTGTCGCGGTCGCCGTATCGGCGATTGCGGCCACGTTCACCCGGCGCCACGTCACGCTCGCCCTCGTCCTCTCCAGCGCAGGCTACGTGCTCGCGGCCGTCTACGCCTTCTTCGGGGCGCCGGACGTTGCGCTCGTGGCGGTGCTCATAGAGACCGTCGTCACCCTGCTGTTCCTCGCGACCTTGAAGCTCGTCCCGTACAAGATCCTCCATCGACAGGCGAGGCTGCCGCTGCAACGGCGGGGGCGCAAGATCGCCACCTCCGCCATCGCCGGGGCCGGCGCCTTCGCCGTCGCCTGGGGGACGCTCTCCCAGCCGGCCGCCGAGAGGAGCGTCTCCCAGGATCTGGTCGAGCTTACCCCCGAAGCCCACGCCAAGGACGTCGTCACCGCGACCCTGGCGGACTTCCGGGGCCTGGATACCCTGGGCGAGATCACGGTGGTAGCCCTGGTCCTGCTCGGCGTCGCCACGCTCCTCAGAAAGGGGAGGCTGCGGTGAGCCCGCGGACGAAAGGGAAGGGGGCGTCCTCCTTCGGGATCGGGACGACGAGCGTGCTGACGGAGACGGTGGCGAGGGTCCTCCTGCTGCCCACCGTCGTCGCCGCCGTCGCCATCCTCGTCAAGGGCTACGCCCAGCCGGGGGACGGCTTCGCCGCCGGGGTCGTCGCGTCTTTGGGGGTTATGCTCCAGCACCTCGCCCTCGGCCGTAGGGAGGCCGAGAGGCTCGCGGTCGTGCGCCACGCCCCGATTCTCGCGGGCGCGGGCCTCGTATTGTCCCTGCTCGTCGCGACCGTACCGCTCCTTCTCGGCGATCCCGTACTGACCCATTACCCGCGTCCCGGGGGGCACGTGATCTATCTCGGCACGCTGGAGCTCATCACCCCGGTCCTCTTCGACGTGGGGATCTTCTTGCTGGTCTTCGGGTCCGTGGTCGGGACGATGAACGCGTTCGCCCGCACGATCTCCGAGGAGCAGGAGTACGCGGGGCCCGGGGACAGCGGGCTGGAGTACGAGGAATGATCCTCGCCGTCTCCATCGTGATCGCCGTGATCTTCGGCTCGGGAGCGTTCCTGATCCTGCAGCGCGACCTGCTGCGCCTGATCGTCGGCATCCTCCTGATCTCCAACGCGTCCATCTTGTTCGTCATGGCCTCCGGCCTCTCGCGCGGGAAGGCGCCGATCTATCCGCTGGACGGCGCCTCGGTGAGCGATCCGCTGGTCCAGGCGATGGCCCTGACGGCGCTGGTCATCGGGTCGAGCACCGCGGCCCTCCTCCTCGCCCTGGTGTACAGGCTCTACGTCTCGCACCGCTCGATCGACATCGAGGACCTCTCCACGGCCGAGATGGAGGCCGCCGACGCCCTCGAACGCGTGAACGTGACGGAGTTCGATCGGGGGTTCAGGGACGAACCCGTCCAGGAGGAGCAGGCGGACGAGAGGGAGTTGGAGAAGGAGGAGCCGCGTTGACGACGTTGCTGGTCCTGCCGGCGGGGATAGCGTGGATCGTCGCGGCCGTCCTCGCCCCCATGGACGGCCGGAAGCCCGTGTGGTCGTGGATTGCCGCCGCCGGCCTCGCGGCGAGCTTCGTGGCGTCCGTCCTGCTCGTCTTCGAGACCCTCGAGGGCGGGCCGGTCGAGACCGTCGCCGGCGGCTGGCCCGAGGGGGTGGGGATCACGCTGCGCGCCGACGTCCTGGGGGCGTCCTTCGCCGCCGTCTCGCTCGCCGTGCTCCTGGCCGCTTTCGTGCACGAGGTCCTCGTCGGCGTCCGCTCCCGGACGTTCCCGGCGCTGGTCCTGTTTCTGGCCGCGGGGCTTAGCGGGCTCTTTCTGACCAGGGACATCTTCAACTTCTACGTCTTCTTCGAGATCTCCATGACCTCCGCCTACATCCTCACCGGCTACCGCGAGAAGGACCCTCAGGTGCGGGCCGCTTTTATCTTCGCCGTGGTGAACCTGCTCGGGTCGGTCGTGTTCCTCTTCGGCATCGCCGCCATCTACCACGTCACGGGCTCCCTGGACATGGAGGTCGTGGCGGAGCGCATCGCGCGGGTCAAGCCGGCCTCCATCCTCCCGATCGCGACCTCGTTCTTCGTTGCGTTCTCCCTGAAGCTCGGGCTGTTCCCGTTCCACTTCTGGCTGCCGGCGGTCTACGTGGGGAGCCACCCGTCCGTGGCCGCGATCCTCTCCGGGGCGCTCGCGAACATCGGTTCCTACGGCTTCTTGCGCTTCGGTGCCGGATTGATGCCGAAGGAGCTGGGCTTCGGCGCCCTCGTGCTCCTCGTCCTCGGCGTCGCGAGCATCGTGTACGGCGCGCTCCAGGCCATAAGCCGTCACGCGACGAACGAGGTGATGGCCTACTCGGCGATAGGCCAGGTCGGCTACATCCTCGTCGCCCTGGCGATCGGGGGTCCCGTCGGGTATGCGGCGGCGGTGGTGTACGCGATCGTCAACGCGCTGAACAAGGCGCTGGTCTTTCTGGCCTCGGGGATCAGGGGACCACTGGCGGGGGCGGCCTTCGCCGTCGGGGCGTTCAGCATCGCCGGCGTGCCGCCGGCGGCGGGCTTTGTCGGGAAGGTCGCCCTCTTTCAGACGAGCATCGACGCCGAAGGCACGTTCAGGTCCGCAGCGCTCCTCGTCCTGATCTTCGTCGGGAGCGCTCTCTCGTTCCTCTACTCCTTCCAGGTCTACCAGCGAGGATTCCTCGCCCGGGAAGGGGGGGACAACAGGAGGCCCAGCCCCCGGGCGGCACGGACCCTGACCGTCGCCCTGGCCGTCCTCGTACTGGCCTTGGGGCTCTGGCCCGAGCCGCTTCTGGTCCTGGGCGAGGAGTCCGCCAATCTCCTCCTGGAGCCGCCGAACAGGGGCCTTGCAGAGGGAGGCGCGCCTTGACGCGGGCGGCCTTCTCGCTCGTCCTGCTGACCCTCGTCTACGCGTTCGTCCTGGCGAGCTTCTCGCCCTGGGACCTCGCCTTCGGGGCCTTACTCTCCGGGATACTTCTCTACGCCTTCCGCGGGTACGTCTTCGGCGGAAAGCCCGCGCCGCTGCCGGGGCTCCTGGGGAGGATGCTCGCCTTCTGGCCGTTCGTGTTCGTCGTCTTCAGGGACACGATCGTCGGCACGTGGCAGGTGACGCAGGTGACGCTCCACCTGAAACCGATCGGGAAGCCCGGTGTCGTGGCCGTCCCCATAGGGGAGCGGACGCCGGTCGGGGTGGCGGTCTCGGCGCTCGTCACCACGATCTCGCCGGGGGCCGTCCTGATCGACGTCGACTGGGGCGAGGGGGTAATGTTGATCCACGCGATGGACGCCTCCGACCCCGGGGAGGTCCGCCGCTCCCACGAATACTTCTACCAGAGATACCAGAAGAAGGTCTTCCCGTGAGGGGGCCTCGCGAGGAGGTGCGCGCATGCACGAGGTAGTCTTTTATCTGGCGTTCGTTTGGATGACGGTCCTGCTCGCGGTCGGCGTGGCGGCGGTGATCCGGCAGCCCACCACCGCGGCGAGGATACTCGCCCTGGACACGCTCACCCTTGTCCTTGTCGCCCTTCTCGTCCTCTACTCGGACCAGCAGCGTAACCCGTACTACCTCGACGCGGCCCTGATCCTGGCCCTCCTGGCGTTTATCGGGACGGTCGTCGCGGCCCGCTACCACGGCGAGAGGAAGATCTTCTGATGCAGGGTCCCGCGAACGCCCTGGCGGGCGCCTTCTCGGCCCTCTCTCCCTGGATCGCCGACGCCCTCGTCATCATAGGGGTCTTCGGGATGACGGTCGGGGTGTACGGCATCGTCCGCATGCCCGACGTCTACAACAAGCTGCACGCGGCGAGCAAGGTCGTCTTTCTCGGGGTGATCATGCTGCTCCTGGCCTCGGCGGTGACGAGCGACGCGGCGATCATCCTGCGCGCCGTCCTTATCGGCGTCTTCCTGATCCTGACCAGCCCGGTCTCGGCTCACGTCGTCGGCAGGGCCGCCTACCTGAGGCGCTACAGGATGCAGACTCCGGGCACCGTGGACGAGTCCGGGCGCGGCCTGGATGGCCCCGAAGACCCGGACGCGAGAGGCCCGAGCAGGGCGGCCTAGCGAGAGGTTTCGACCCCCGCCGCGAGCTCCGCGATCCTCTCGGCCAACGCCCCCCAGCTCAGGTCCTCGACGGCGTTTCGCCGCACGATCTCGCGGCACCTCCGCCGCTCATCTTCGGGGAGGGAGAGGTAGCCCGCGAGGGCGCGCGCCATGTTCTCCTCGAAGCTGCCTCTCAAGCTGACGCGGGCGTCGAAGGGGAGGCCTTTGGCGACGAAGCCACCGGCCTCCCGGAGGCCCGAGTGGTCGGCGACAAACGGCGGAACCCCGCTCGCCCCGAACTCCGCCGCCACAAGACCAAAGGTCTCCGGGAAGATCGAGGGGACCACCGCGACCTCCGCCGCCGGCAGGAGGTGCGAGAGCTCCTCGTGGTAGAGCGGGCCGACGAACTCGACGTACTCCTCCATCCCCCGGGCGTCCCGCAGAAGCTCCTCGGTGACCTCGAAGTGCTCCATTGGCGAGGCGGGGCCGCCCTCGAAGAGCCGGCCGGCCCCGACGAGGGTCTCGACGGCTCCCCGGTTCCCGGTGGAGAGTGCGCGGGTCAGGGCTTCCAGGCCCTCGCGGAAGGTCCCGTAGCCGATCACGAGCAGACGCGCTCCCGTCTCCCTGCGCACCCTGGCGAAGGCCGAGAGCAGGGAGTGGACGCCCTTCGAGTGGATAAGCTTGCCCACGAAGACCACGACCGGCTCCCCAGAGTCGATCACCTTTCGTATGCGCTCCCCGGCGTCTCGGTCGTGCTTGCGCGGCTCGTACGAGACCGCCGCGAGCTTCCGCGCGAGGTCGTCGGCGTCGGGCGCTTCGCCGTCCTCGACGCCGACGAGCACGGCGCGCAGCCCTTCCGTTTGCTCGGGACCGCGGCCCGGGCCGCCCACCAGGCCCTCGGTTACGGAGAGGTCGAGCCCGTCGGGGCGGAAGAGGTCGGTGTCGACGCCTCCGGGGACGGCGAGGGTCCTGTCGGCGAGCTTGGGGAAGTCCTCGGCGATGGTACCCGCCCTGTGGGTGGAGAGCGCGACGATGCTCGTCGCCCCCGAGAGGCCACTGCCCGCCATCCCCATGTACCGCTCGCTCCTGCGGGCTACGTACTGGAGGGCGCTTCCGTGGACGATGCTCGTGTACGAGACGCCGGTACCCCTCAGGGCGAGACGCGCGATCTCCGGCCCCGGAACCGAGTGGTTCGTGACGACCCCCGTCGCTCCGGAGCGTCCCAGCACGGCCCGCATCGCCGCCACGTTCCCCGATACGTAGCGCTCCAACTCCTCCTCGTCCAGGTCCAGAAAGGTCTTCACGCGCCAGCCGGGGTAGTCGTCGTAGACGTAGACCGGCAGGAGGTCGCCGATGTCGGGGTTATAAACGGTGCAGCGACCCGCGTAGGGCGTCTCCCTCTCGCCTAGGGGCTCGACGCTCTCCCCCGAAGCCCCGTAGTGCTCGTTCACGAAGTCGTAGCGCAAAGGTTCGGGCTCCTGGCAGAGGAGGTGGACGTCGTGGCCGACCTTTACGAGTCCCCTGCAGAGGTTCTGCACGTAGACGTTGCTCCCCGAGCCGGAGAGCATGTAGCCGTGGGTCATGAGGAGCTTCATGATGACCAGCATAGCAAAGGCGTCGGAGCGCAACGATCGGGGATCGGGTGAAGGGCGCCGCCAGCTTGTAATATTCCGGGGGTCGGTCTATTCGCACAGGCGAGGAGGACGTTATCGTGGCGCGCACAAAGACCGCTCAGGTCCCCGAGGTCGGCGCGGAGGCGCCGGAGTTCAACCTTCCCAGCGCCCAGGGCGGGCAACTCAGGTTGAGCATGAGGACGGCGCGGGGACCGGTGATCCTGGTCTTCTACTCCGACGGGGCCGAGGAGGACACCCGCTACTTCGCGGAGCTGGCTCAAAAAGAGGACGAGATCAACATGGCCGGTGGCACCGTGGTCGGCATCGGGGTCTTCGAGCCCGACGACGCCCGCGATTTCGTCCGGAAGACCGGCCTCAAAAGCTACGTCCTCTACGACTACGCCCGCTCCGCCACCCGCGCCTACGGTCTCCTGGAGGGGAGTAGAAAGAGCGGCGAGCACGCCCGACCGGCGGCCTTCGTCATCGGCGGCGACCACAAGATAACCCACGCCTGGGTCGGCGAGAGGCCGGAGCCCGCCGAGCTTCTGGCGAAGATCTCCGAGCTCACCGGCCTCCCCAGGCCCGCCGAGGAGCCCGAAGAGGCCGGTGACGGGGAGGAGAAGGCAGCCGCCAAGCCGCCGAAGAAGGCGCCCGAGGGGGCGCCCGACGGGGCTGCCGATGGAGGGGCCGAGAAGCCGAAGAAGATGTCCGCCGAGGAGAGGGAGCGCATAAAGGCTGAGCGGAGGGCCGCCCGGGCCGAGGGCAAGTCCCTCAAGCAGCCCGGAGCAGCCGCCGGCGGCGCGGAGGGCAGGGGCGAGGCCCCGGCCACGGAGCGCAAGAGGCTCTCCCCGGAAGAGCGCGAGAAGCGACGCGCGGAGCGACGTGCGGCCCGCGAGGCCGGGGGAGCGGGGGAGGCCCCGAAGCCCGAAGCCGGTGGTGACGCGAAAGACGGTCCGAAGGACAACCCGAGGGGCGACGCCGGAGAGGCCGGCGGGGAGGGTTAAGGCGATGGCGCAGCCGGAGGGGAACGGGGCCGGCGACCCCCGTCGTCAGGACGGGCCCGAGGGACGAAACGGGGCTCCGGACGAGGGCGACGCGACGGCGGAGATACCTGTCCCGGAGGGACCGGGCGCGGAGAACGGCGACGCGGACGCCAGCGAGGATGCCGGGGAGCTCCGGCACCGTCTGGAGGCCCGCAAGCGGCACCTCAAGGAGCTTTACGACGAGATCTCGACCCTCAGGCTCGCCGCGGACGAGGCTCGGGTGCGGGCGGAGGCGAGCGGCACGCGCGTCGCGGAGCTCGAGGAGGAGCGTGAGCGGCTCCGGGAGAGGATCGCCGAGTTCGAGGAGGAGGAGCGGCGGCGGTGGCGACGGCGGGAGGGACAGGACCGGCGGGTGGCCCGCCTGGGGCGCGAGCTCGAGCGCCGCGACGCCGAGATACAGCGCCTCGAGACCCTCGTGGAGCAGAGGGCCGGCGAGATCGAGGCCTACGGCCGCGAGACCAAGGACGCGGTCTCCCGCAAGGACGTAGCCCTGGAGGAGGCGCTACGCCGTATCGAAGGTCTGGAGCGGGACCTCGAGGAGCGCGAGTCCGTCGCCGCCGACCTCGGGGATACCATCGGCCGCCTCCGGGCCGAGCTCGACCTGGAGTACGAGCTGAGGCGGCGCATGGCCGAGCCGGAGAACCGCATCCGGGCCGGCATCGACCTCTTCAACGGATCGGAGCACCTGCGCTCCGTCGGCTCCATCTCGAAGTCCCTGGGCTCCCCGGAGGTCCACGTCGCCCTCGAGCCCGACGTCGACGAGCCGCCCATAATCCTGACCTTCACGTGGCAGGGCATCACCTGGCAGGCCTACGCTGCAAACCCCGGCCTCGCCGTCGAGGAGCCCCGCGTCTACCAGACGGGCGCCGGCGAAGACCTCTCCGGCGTCGACCACGAGCCCCCGAACGCCCGACTCGGTCCCGGCGGAAGGGTCTTCCTGGGGCTATAGAGGCTCGCGGCACCGCCTCTTCTTGCGTACTGCTTGCGGCTTCGGATCGTCCCTACCCGTCGCGGGAGATGTCCCAGGAGGAGATCCAGCCCTCCGAGACGGCCTTGCTGACGGCTTCGCCCCTCGTACGCACCCCGAGCTTGTCGTAGATGTTGGAGAGGTGGCGCTTTACGGTGGTCTCGGAGAGGTGCAGGGCTTCCGCGACCTCCTTGTTGCCCGTGCCTCGCGCCACCATGCGCAGGACCTCTGCCTCGCGGTTGGAGAGCCCGCTCTCGGCCGGTCCGTCCGCGTCGTAGTCCTCCCTGGGGACCGAGACGATCACGTTGCCCGCAGCACTGCGGGCAACGGACCTCACCGTGGAGATCAGGTCCTGCGACGAGGCGCCTTTCGTGAGGAACGCGCTCGCCCCGAGCCCCAGAAGCTCGCGCACCAGGCGCCGGTCGGCGAACACGGTGACGATGATCACCCTCGGCGTCGGCGAGAGCCTGAGCAGGTGAGCCATGGCCGCCTGCGCCCCCATCACCGGCATCTCGACGTCCAGGATCACCACGTCGGGCACCGTCTCTTTCGCCAGCGCCACGGCCTCCCGTCCGTTCCCGGCCTGGGCTACGACCTCGACGTCGTCGTTCAAGGAGAGCATCTCCGCCATCCCCTCGCGGACCATCGCGTGGTCGTCCGCGAGGAGCACCCTTATGGGCCGTCCGTCTACTTGCCCTTCTCCCGCATCAGGGGCAGGCGCACCTCCAGCGTCGTCCCCCGCTCCTCCCCCGTGACGACCTTGAAGGAGCCGCCCAGAAGCTCGGTGCGCTCGCGCATCGAGGAGAGACCGATGCCCTCCGAGACGGCATCCGAACTCTCGAAGCCCAAACCTTGGTCCCAGACGAGGGCTTCGACCTCCTTCGGGGAGATCTTTACCTCGACCACTATGCTGTCGGTGCCGGAGTGGGCCACGGCGTTACGAACGCCCTCACGCAGGATCATGTAGAGCTGGTCGCGCACGTAGTCGGGCATGTGCTCCTCTTCGCCCTCGAAGGCGACCTCGGACTCGACGCCGGAGGGGACGCTGATCCTCATGAGGTTCTGGAGCGCTATCCTGAGGCCGTCGGAGGTCTCGATCTCGCGCAACTCGTGGGAGAACTCTCGCATCAACTGCAGTGCCTCCCGGGCCGTCTTCTGCGCCAGCTCCAGCTTCTTCCGCGCCCTGGGGGGTCTCGCTCCTCCAGGGCCTTGTAGAGGTCGAGGCTCTGGCCGACGACCGCCATCTCGTGCGCCAGGCGGTCGTGCAGCTCGCGGGAGAAGCGCCTGCGCTCCTCCCCCTGGGTCTCCTTGACCTTGGTGAGGAGGTAGTCCACGAAGGAGGCCATCACCATGCGGGAGATGCGGTCCATCACGATCTCCTGGACCGCGAGCGCGATGTCGGCGATCTCGCGCGGCGAGGTGCCGGGGGTGAGGTCGTCGACGACGACCGAGACGGTCTCCTTGCACAGGGCCACCCCGGCCCGGAAAGACTCGTCGGGGTGCGGGTTGAGGGGCTCCTCGGAGTCCTCGATGTTCCGGTAGATCTCCTCCTCCACCGCGAGCAGGGACCTCTCCTCGCCCCTGAGGACGCCCGCCGCGCGCTCCAGCACCCCGCGGGCCTGCGTCTCTATCTGCTCGCGCGTGTTCCCTTTGCCGATGATGAGGAGGCTGCCTTCTCGCTCCAGCCGGCGCACGTAGGCGTCGAGGATCTCGCCCGTCGTCTCCTCGATCACCCGCGCCGCCCGGGCTTTCCCCGCTCTTCCGGACCCTTCGCCCTCCAATTTTCCTCGCGTCCTCTCCATAAACCCTTTCATCGTCGCCCTCTACCCGGCGTCTTTGCAG
This sequence comes from Rubrobacter sp., assembly GCA_016781775.1. Lineage (GTDB taxonomy): Bacteria > Actinomycetota > Rubrobacteria > Rubrobacterales > Rubrobacteraceae > Rubrobacter_F. The sequence goes on from JADDPR010000484.1 coordinate 12,608, forward strand.
CATACACCTCCTCCCTCGCGGCCGTTCCAGAAGACTGACGTGGGGCTCGTCCGGCGCCGCCGACAGAACACGAAACCGGCCCGACGGGTGCCGGTCACCGCACGCTTCGGGCGTTTCTTCTCCGGATCCATGCTCGAACCTACTACTTGCGGTCCGCAAACGTGCACCTTTCGTACCAGCCGGGCCCATTCGGCGCGTAACCGCGATTACGCGCTTCCGATAAAGGCTAAATCTACCGATGCAGCGCCGACGAAGAGCGCAGGCGTGCGGTTCAAGCAACTCAAGGGAGCAGGATGTCAGACTACGAGCAGCGCACGGACCGGTTCACGGCCGTCGAGGACGAGTACGCGGGGTACACGGTGCGCGACCCCAACGGCGAGAAGATCGGCAAGGTAGACGACCTCTTTCTCGACGAGAACGACCAGCCCGAGTACATAGGCGTAAAGATGGGCTTCTTCGGCACCAGGAGCACCCTGGTACCGCTGGACGCCTGCACCGTCGACAAGAGCCAGGGCTTTATCGAGGTCAACCAGCCCAAGCAGACCGTCAAGGACGCCCCGAACTTCGACGACGACAGCCAGATCACGCCCGAGTACGAGCGCCAGGTGCGCGAGTACTACGGCCTCTCCGTGGCGAGCGGCTCCGAGGACCGCGGCTCCTACGGCGCGTACGATCGCGAGGAGACCGGCGATGCGGGCAGGGTCGGCCCCGGGATGGTCGAGGGCGACGTCGAGTCCGGCGGGTTTCGCGGCCACTCGGAGGATAACGAGGGCGTGAACCAGCGCGAAGGCTCCGACCTGGAGGATCAGGACGAGCTGAGGGTGCAGAGGAGCGAGGAGGAGCTGAGGGCCG
>JADDPR010000202.1 GCA_016781775.1 Rubrobacter sp.
GACTTCGACGAGGCCTACCTCGGCCACTTCACCTGGGACATCAAGCGGATGGTCGCGAGCGTGGCCCTCCTGGCGTGGACGAAGGCCATCTCGGACGCCGACATCGCGCGCCTGATCGAGGCGTACGTGAGGGCCTACCTCGAGCAGGTACGTTACTTTGTCGACAGCGACCGCGACCACGAGTACTCGCTGCGGCTGGATACGACCGACGGGCACGTCCGGCAGATCCTGCTGGAGACCCGGCTGAACACCCGCGTCGGCCTGCTCGACAGGACGACTCTGGTCGACGAGAACTTCGACCGCAGGTTCCGCCGCAGCTCCGGCGTGCGCGAGCTCGACGACGCCGAACGGTCGAAGGTACAGGCCGCCTACAAGGCGTACCTGCAGACGATCCCCCAGGAGAAGCGCTTCCGGAGCCTGACCTACGAGGTGAAGGACGTCGTCGGCCGCAAGGGCTTCGGCATCGGCTCGGCCGGGCTCCCCGCCTACAACATCCTCGTGGAGGGTCCGACCCAGGCGCTGGAGAACGATGTGATCCTGTCGATAAAGCAGGGCAACGTCGCGGCACCCAGCCGCATCGTGCACGACGAGCACATCGAGGGCTACTTCGAGCACCACGGGCACCGCACGGCGGTCTCGCAGCGGGCGCTGCAGGCCCACGCCGACCCCTGGCTCGGCTACACCCAGGTGGACGGGGTGGGCTTCATCGTCTCCGAGCTCTCGCCCTACGTCGAGGACATCGAATGGGCGGACCTCACCGAGCCCGAGGAGATGGAGCCGGTCCTGGACTACCTCGGCCGGGCGACCGCCAAGGTCCACTGCGTGGCGGATAGAGACTCCGATCCGACCCTCGTCGACTTCCAGACCGAGAACGCGATCGTCGAGGTGATCGGCGGCAAGGACGAGGAGTTCGTCGGGGAGATGGTGGACTTCGGCATGAGCTACTCCGGAACCGCCCGCGACGACCACCGCCTGTTCGTCGATGCTTTCCGCAACGGCCAGATTCCGGGGCTCTAGGACCGACGGCACGGCGCCATACGCGCTGGTGCGGAGATACGAGGCGTCATATTCGGTGAGCCCGGACGGACGAGCGGGGGCCAAGCGAGGCTGTGCGCTACGCAGAAGCCCTCGTCTCCGCGGCCATAATCGGGCCGATGGTGGGAGGGTTGGCCCGTCGCCGGGGCTTTGTGGCAGGTTTCCGAGGAGGGCGCAAGAAGACGCCCGACGCCAGGGAGAGAACGATTAGCGCTGCGTCACTATTGCTAAGTCACTACCGGCGGGCGCCGGGCCATCTCCGGTATCGTGCTTCAAGTACTAGTCTTTTTCCTCCCCAAACAAGCTATCTTCTGTTGGTCAAACCATCGCACGAGGAGGCGGGGACTCGGCGCGGCAGCCCCGGGCTTCGACGCTTCCGCTGCGCGGAAAAGGATCGACACAAGCTCACTTTATCCAGGTTCTGTGCGGACCGCTTCATCGTTGATCGAGCACGGAAGGAGGGCCTCACCCCTCGCGGGGTAAGGCCCTCCTCGGTATCTTGGGGGCTAATCCGAGCTTACCGAATTACCCGGAAGCTCTTGATCGCCGTGCTCGGCTTGTGGTCGAAGTCGCCCGCGAACTTCACCGTCACCCGGTAGGTGCCCAGAGGAGGGGAGAGGCTCGGCTTGTAGCTCATGCTGTAGGCGGACCCGGCGTTCAGCACGCGGGAGGTCTTCACCACCGGCACGTATGCGCGCGTCGTGGGGTTGTAGCGCTCGATCGTGATCGCGACGGGCTTGCCGGCGTGCGCCGGGGAGACCTTGCCCGAGATAACCTGGCTCTGCCTGAGGCTGCGATCCACCGTCGTCTTCGAGAGGGTCGTAGAGGTCGTGCTAGCCACGGCCTGCATGGTGATCTGCTAGGCGTTGCTCTGGGATGGCTTGTAACCCTCCTGCTCGCCGGCGAAGCTCACCCGGTAGGCGGTGTTCACGTTTGGCTTGACCGAGAAGGTGTAGTTCCCGCTCGCGTCGGTTGTCTGGGGGTCTCCCGACTGGGTGAAGTCCGCAGCCCCGGCCGCCTTCTGCTCGAGGACCACGGGCTTATTGGCGAGCGCGGACCCGTTGGAGGTCAGCTGGCCCGAGAGGGTCGCCGTCTGCCCGTAGGGGAGCGCGGACGGGCTGGCGCTCGGCGAAAGGGAGGTCGGCGGGGTGATCACGTACCGCTGGATGACCACAGCCGACGTCTCGGTACCCGCGCCTCCGATGGCCGCGAACTTCAGCGTCGTGGTCTGCGCGATGTTGATCGGGTCCGTGTAGGGGGTGCTGCTCGCGGTCGGTCGGTGCCGTCGGTGGTGTAGAAGACTTTGGCCGCCGAGTTGGACACAGCGAGGGTGACCGACTGGGCCTTTTCGAACGTCCCGCCGCTGTTACTGGCGAAGTCGGCGAGCCCGTCCACCTCTCCGGTGACGCCGAACAGGTCGGTCTGCGCCCGGTCCACTCCCTGACCCCCGGCGCCCGGTCCGTCGATGCGGAAGCAATTGGTGTTGTTGGGGCTGCCGATGACCTCGTGGGCGACGTCCGGGTCGCCGATCGAGTCGTTCGGAGCCGCCGGGGCCACCGCGGGGTTCCACACGAGGAAGGGCCCGATGCTGCTGCCGAGGGCCTCGGCGAAGTCGCAGCTTCCCCCCGCCTCTACGGCGTGCGGGTCGCAGCCCGTCTCCTCGAGAACCTCGACGATCCGGCCCTGGGCGTCCGCCATGAGGGCCTTTACGCCGTAGGGATGGGTGATGGTGTAGATTGGCCTGGCGTAAGCCCGCGCGCGTTGACCTTGATGGTCGCCGCAATTATCTCTTCGCCCGGCGTGGCGACGTCGTTGGCGTAATAGCCTATAAGGTCCATGTTTAGGTCGGCGCTGCCGCCGTTACCCAGCGGCATCGAGGCCGCGGCGGACCAGTAGATCGTCTCGGGTGGGGCAGTAGGGTCGGCCGGATCCACCTCGCCCTCGACCCCCTTCAGCTTCAGCCCATTGGAGTCTTGATACCAGCCCGGGAACCCGGCTCCTTCCGTGTCCAAGCCCGACAACTGTGCCTTGGCGGGCGGGGCGAGAGGCAACGTCAGGACCAGGAGCGCGGCGAGGCAGGCAAGCAGCGCCCTCAGCATGAATGCCTTTGGCGTGCCTCCTTGTCCGCCGAGATATGTATGTTGCTTCGTCATCATCTCTCCTTCCTCGTAGGTTCTGCCGTAATGACGCAGCAACGAACTGATCTTTCAGCGCCCCAACATCGACATCGTCCGTACAAG
>JADDPR010000367.1 GCA_016781775.1 Rubrobacter sp.
GCGAAGTTAACCCTCTGCCGATAACGTAGATAGCTATGAACGTGGAAGACGACATCGGGCGCAAGCATGCCGGGGAGAGCCTCGGGCGAGGCGGGCGAGGTGTGAAAGCCCTCCTCGAGGTCATCCCCGACCTCGTGTTCCGCATCGACCGCGAGGGCAATTTCCTCGACCTTCGGGCGAACGACGACGGCAAGCTGTACGCCCCGCGCGAAGCGATCGTCGGCGGTAGTTTGCACGCCACGATGCCACCCGACGTAGCCGACGATGCCCTTCGTTACATCGCGCGCACGCTCGACACGGGCGAAGCGCAAGCTTACGAGTACCGGCTGCCGATGCCGCAGGGCGTGCTGGATTTCGAGGCCCGCATCGTCGCGAGCGGCGCCGACGAGGTCCTCTGCCTGGTGCGGGACGTCACCGAGCGCAAGCGAGACGAGAGGGCGCTGCGCCGGCAGAACGAGTACCTGGCCGCTCTTCACGAGACGGCCCTGGCCCTGATGCACCGGCTGGAACCGGCCGACCTGCTCGAAGCCATCGTCGCGCGCGCCGGGGCGCTGATGGGCACCCCGCACGGCTACGTCTACCTGCTCGAACCCGGCGAGGCGGAGCTGGAGATGCGGGTGGGCGTCGGAATGTACGCCGAGTACGTCGGCTACCGGTTGGATCCCGGCGAGGGCCTCGCGGGGAGGGTCTGGCAGAGCGGTCGGACGCTCGTGGTGGAGGATTACGCCGCTTGGGAGGGCGGCTCGGCCAAGTTCGACGGCGGAGATTTCCGCGCCGTGGCGGGGGTGCCGCTCAAGTCCGGCTCCGAGGTCGTGGGCGTCCTCGGGTTGTCTTACCCCCGAGAAGATCGGGCGTTCGGGGACGAGGACCTATTGCTGCTGGAGCGCTTCGCCGAACTGGCTTCGGTGGCCCTGGACAACGCCCGCCTCTACGCCTCGGCCCAGCAAGAGTTGAGGGAGCGCGAGCGAGCGGAGAGAGCGCTCGGAGAATCCGAAGAGCAGTACCGCATGCTTGTCGAGACGGTCCAGGAAGGGATCGGTTTCGTCGACGCCGACGAGAGGATCACCTACTGCAACCGGGCCTACGCCGAGGTCTTCGAGCTCGCGCCGCACGAACTGACCGGGAGATCGCTGCTGGAGTTTCTGGGCGACGGAGAACGGCAGAAGGCTCTCGAGCAGACGGCCCTGCGCAAGAACGGCGTACGGTCCTCCTACGAGATCACCGTAACGATCGGAGGAGGGCGAAAGAAGCACCTCTCCGCCTCGGGGGCCCCGATCATGGACGAGGCCGGTCGTTTCCGGGGGGCGGTCCACGCATCATCGACGTTACCGAGCGCGTGCGCGCGGAAGAGGTGTTGCGCCAGCGATCGGCGGTAATCGAGAACTCGATCGACGGGATGGCCGTCCTCGACGAGAACGGCGTGTACGTCTACCTCAACGAGTCCCACGCCAGGCTCTACGGCTACGACGGACCCGAAGAACTCCTGGGCAAGGATTGGGGCGTCCTCTACGACGAAGAACAACTCGCCTGGTTCTACGGGAATACCATGACCACGCTCCGGAGGGACGGCCACTGGCGGGGGGAGGCGGTCGGCAGGAGGCGCGACGGGAGTACGTTCCCGCAAGAGCTCTCCATCAGCGTCATAAAGGGCGGCGGTTTCGTCTGCGTTGTCCGCGACGTCACCGAGCGCAAGCGGGCCGAAGAGGCACGCCGGGAGAGCGAGGAGCGGTTCCGCCGCCTGGTGGAGCAGGCGGCGGACGCGATCTTCGTCCACGATCTCCGGGGCGAATTCGTCGACGCGAACCAGAAGGCGTGCGAGCTTCTCGGTTACACCAAGGAAGAGCTGCTGGCCCTCTCGGTCATGGACATCGAGGAGAACTTCGACCCCGCGGGGCTCGTGGACCTGTGGGAGCGGGTGTCCTCCGAAAGATCCGTCATGATCGAGGGGATAAACGTACACAAAGACGGGAGACGCTTCCCGGTCGAGATCCACCTCGGCTGGTTCGAGGCCGAAGGGGAGCGACTAGTGCTCGCCACGGTGCGCGACGTCACCGAACGCAAGCAGGCCGAGGAGATCCTGAGGCAGAGCGAGGAACGCTACCGGGCGGTGTTCGAGCGGACCACCGACGGTATCTTTCTGGCCGACTTCGACACCATGCGCGTCCTTGAATCCAACGCCGCGCTGCAGGACATCCTCGGGTACACGCCGGAGGAGCTGCGCGGGATGAGCCTCTACGACGTCATCGCCGAGGACCAGGAGAGCATCGACCGCAACGCCCGAAACATCCGCAACGGGAAGAACCTCCTTATCGGCGAAAGACGGTACCGTCGCAAGGACGGCTCGCTCGTGCTCGTGGAGACCAGCGCGGCCTCCATCCCGTACGCCGGACGGGAGGTCTCTTGCTGCATAGCCCGCGACATCACCGAGCGCAAGGAGGCCGAGGAAGCGCTCAGGGAGAGCGAGGAGCGCCACCGCAACCAGGCACGGGAGCTCTCGCTGCTGCACCAGGTACGCACCGCGCTGGCGGGCGAGCTCGACCCGGGGGCCGTCTTTCGGACGGTCGTCGAGGCCGTCGCCGAGACCTACGGCTACCCGCGGGCGAGCGCCTACCTGCTGGAGGACGATGCCGAGGTCGGGAAGCAGCTGGTCCTGCAGCACCAGGTGGGCTACCGGACGGTACCCGAGCGCGTCCCGGTCTCGAAGGGCGTGATGGGACGCGTGGCGCGCACGGGACGGCCGGTACTGCTCGAAGAAGTGAGCGAGGATCCCGACTACCGGGGCGCCGTCGAGGGGGCAACCTCCCAAGTCTGCGCGCCGCTCTCCGACGGAGAGAGGCTGCTGGGCACCCTCGCGGTGGAGAGCACCGGCGGATGCAGGCTGACGGAGGACGACCTGCGGGTCGTAGGCGCCCTCGCGGAGCACGCGGGCATGGCCCTTGGCTCCGCGAGCCTGCATACCCGCGTCAGGGAGGCGGAGGAACGCTTCCGGGCTTTCTTCGAACACAGCGCCATCGGCATCTCCATAGCGACGCCCGACAGGAGGCTGCTGGAGACCAACCCGGCATACCAGCGCATGACCGGCTACACCGCCGAAGAGCTCTTCGGCAAGCCCATAGCGGAACTGTCCCACCCCGACGACGTGCCCGAGGACGGCAAGCTCAACGAGCAGCTGCGCTCGGGCCGGTTGGACCGCTACCGGCGCGAGAAGCGCTACGTGAGAAAGGACGGAAAGACCGTGTGGGTGAGGCCCACGGTCTCCGCCGTCAGAAATGAGAACGGCGAGCCGAGCTTTCTCGTCGGCATGGTCGAAGACGTCACCGAGCGCAAGGCCCTGGAGGATAGCCTCGCCTACCGCGCGACCCACGACTCCCTGACCGGGCTGCCCAACCGCTCGTTGCTCATGGAACGCCTGGGCCAGGCCCTCTCCCGCGCGAGGCGAAAAGGTTGGCGCGTGGCCCTCCTGTTTCTGGACCTCGACAACTTCAAGGTAGTGAACGACTCCCTCGGTCACGAGGCCGGAGACCGGCTCCTCCTCGCCGTCGCGGAGCGGCTCAAGGGGGCCGTCAGGCCCGAGGATACGGTGGCGCGCCTGGGGGGGGACGAGTTCGTGGTGCTGATCGAGGAGGCCGGCCTCGAAGAGGCGTCCCGGGCGGCGGAGAGGATCTCCGAGGGCCTCGCGGCTCCTTTCGCCCTCGGCGCCACCCTCCCCGGCGCGGGGGTGGTCGCGGGGGACGAAGCAGGGGGGGAGATCGCCCGTGAGGCGTTCGTCAGCGCGAGCGTTGGATAGCCATGAGCGGTTCGGACAGGAAGGAGCCGGGGCAACTCCTGCGCGAAGCGGACCTGGCGATGTATCGGGCGAAGGCCCAGGGCAAGGCCCGCTACGCGGTCTTCGAGGAGGAGATGGACGAGAAGGCCACCAGGCGCCTCGACGCCGAGAACAGGCTCAGGAGGGCCATAAGGCGTGGAGACCTGACAGTCCACTACCAGCCCAAGGTCTCCCTCCGAAACGGCGAGGTCGTCGGCATGGAGGCGCTGGCGCGCTGGGCGGACCCCGAGCGCGGGCTCGTCCCGCCCTGCGACTTTATTCCGCTCGCCGAGGAGACCGGCCTGATCGTCCCTATGGGGGAGCAGGTGATGCGAGAGGCGTGCCACCGGGCGGCGACTTGGTGCGACGAGGGACCCCCCGGCTGCGAGCCCGTGGTGGTCTGGGTGAACCTGTCGCCCAGGCAGTTCCACCGCGCCGACGTGGTCGGGCAGGTCTGTTCCGTCCTGGAAGAGACCGGGCTCGATCCGTGGTGTCTGGGTCTCGAGATCACCGAGGGCGTGGTTATGGACGACGCCGAGTCCACCATCGAGACCCTCAAGCGTCTCAAGGCTCTGGGCGTGCGGCTCGCCATCGACGACTTCGGCAAGGGCTACTCCTCGCTCGGTTACGTCAAGCGCTTCCCGCTCGACTGCCTGAAGGTCGACCGCTCGTTCGTGGCTGGGATCCGCGAGCACCCCGAGGACCTCGCCATAGTCCACGCCGTCATCGCCCTGGGCCGCGCGCTGGGGATGGCGGTGGTCGCGGAAGGCGTGGAGACCGCCGACCAGCTCGACCTGCTGCGCGACATCGGCTGCGACCAGGGCCAGGGCTACCACTTCGCCAGGCCCATGCCCGCAGGGGAGGCCTCCGCGTTCCTCGCCGCTCACCGCGATCCAGGCTAAGTACGGGCAAAAGACTCACCGCCGAAGTCGACGCCTGCCGCTCCCGCAGCCCATGCTCCACGGAGCATCTTCCAGAACACGCCGACCTCGGGCACGAACAGGACGCCAGCGGGCGCTGCCGAGCGCTCGCGACTTGCCGTCTCCGAGCCCCAGGAGTGCTCTTCCGGAACTCGGCAGGGGCGGTTTGGTGACCGCCCGAAGCTCTTCGGGAAGGGTGACTCCCTTAAAGCATGTCTCGGCCGCCCGTGGGTGTTGGGTGCGTGGAGGAAGCATTTGCCGCAAGAATGTTTCGGGCTGTAGAATGCGCCGCGTTCAGGGGAAGACGCGGAAAGGAGTTCCTCAAGAATGAAGCTATACGTGTTGGATAACGGGGCGCTGGAGCTGGACCTGGCTTGGCTGGTGCTGAACCCCCATCCCGCCACCGTCGACGACAAGAACCCGACAAACGAGTGGGTCACCGTCCCGACGTACACCGTCCTCGTCGAGCATCCTCAGCTCGGCTACGTCCTCTTCGACGGCACCTGCCACCCCGAGTGGGACAGCCGCTGGCCGGAGGCCCTGCAGGGTGTCTTCCCGTACCGCGCCGACGAGAAGCAGTACCTCCCCCAGCAACTCGAGGCGCTCAACCTCAAGATGAGCGACATAGACATCGTGGTCATCTCGCACCTGCACGTCGACCACTGCGGCTGCCTGGACTTCTTCCGGGGCACGAAGGCGGGTCAGCGCGGGATCATCGTCCACGACAAGGAGCTCGCCCACTCCCTCAAGATCACGCACACCGGCCCCGCGGACTTCTCCGGCGCCTGCGCCAAGGGCGAGTTCGACCTGCCCGGCCTCAACTACGACCTGATGGTCGGCCCGCACCTCGAGCTCGCCCCCGACCTGCACCTCCACCACTGGCCCGGCCACACCCCAGGTCTTATCGGCATGGTCGCCCACACCGAGCACTCGGGCACCTTCATCTTCACCTCCGACGCCGTCTACCTGGAGCGGAACATCACCGACTGGGCTCTCTCGGGCATCGTCTACGACACCGTCGCCTACTTCGACTCCATGTACAAGATCAAACAGCTCTCCCGCAAGCACGACGCCGTCATGGGCTACGGCCACGACGCCGAAGCCTTCAACGCGCTCAAGAAAGCCCCCGAGTACTACGAGTAGAGAGAAGGGGGGCCGGGCTTCGAGCCCGGCCCCGCTCCTTAAGCCCTCAGCGCTCCCTTACCAGTTCTCCATCGACTCGCGCAGGATGTTCGCCAGGTCGTCTTCCGTGACGTCCTTGGGGGCGCCGACGAGGAGGCGCTGTTGCTTCATCGCGCCTTCGACGAGGGCGTCGATGTCGCTCTCGTCGTAGCCGAGTTCGCGCACGCCCTTCGGGGCGCCGATGTCCTTCATAAGCTGGATGATGATCTCCGGGAGCGTGTTCTCGTCGGCGTTCTGGATCTTCTCGCCGGCGAGCAGCTCGGCGACCTCCCGATGGCGCTCCGGCATCGCGTCGTAGGTGAAGCGGAAGGCGGCCGGGGCCGTCACGATCACGGACCAGCCGTGCGGCACGAACGGGTGGTCCTTCGGGTAGCCCTGGGGCTCGTAGACGTGCTTGAGTCCGGCTATGGGGTAGGCGCAGGCGTGCGGGATGTGGACGCCCGCCGAGCCGAAGCCGACGCCGGCGAGCGTCGCCCCGAGCATCATGTGTCCCCTCGCCTCGACGTCGTCGCCGTTGTGTACCGCGCGGCGGAGGTACTTACCGCCGTACTCCAGGGCCTTCGCGCTCCACATGTCGGCGATGGGGTTGGCCCCCTGGTAGGGCGGGCGATCGTCCGGGTTGTTGGCCTTCGGGCGCTGATCGTAGGGCCTGGTGAGGTAAGACTCGGCGGCGTGGCAGACCACGTCGAGGCCGCACGAGGAGGTGACCGAGGACGGCATCGTCACCGTCAGCATTGGGTCGACGACGCCCCGGTCCGGGCGCATGTACTGGTGCGAGATGCCGGTCTTGACCTTTTGATCCGGGATATCCAGGATGGCTACGGTGGTTGCCTCGGCCCCCGTCCCCGCGGTCGTCGGGACCGCGAGCAGGGGCTTCAGGGGGCTCGGCGGCTTCTTACCGCCGCCGACGGGGGCGTTGACATAGTCCATGATCTCGCCGCCGTGCGTGGCGATAAGGTCGGAGACCTTGGCGGTGTCGATGCTGGAGCCGCCCCCCACCGCGACGAACCCGTCGAAGTTGCCGTCCCGGGCGAAGTCCGCCGCGGCCTGCAGCGAGTCGGCCGTCGGCTCGACCCGGGAGCCGTCCCAGACCTCGACCTCTATCCCCTCCGCCTCTATAAGCTCCCGTATGTGCGGCGCGATCCCCGAGGCGACTATCCCGGGGTCCGAGACGAGCATGACCCGCCCGACCCTCATCCGCTTGAGCTCCCAGCCGACCTCCTCGGAGGCCCCGGGCCCATACTTTATGGGCGTAGCCTCCATGGTGAAGATGTTCTCGTGTCCGCCGTTGCTCCCTTTGCCCATCGCGATCCTCCTCCTTTATCCCGGCTTTCCCCCGCCGGGTGCCCGGCAATATATCGACGGACGAAACGCGTGGCAACCACGGGTCCTCCGACCGTTACCGGAACGGCCGCGCCCCTCGAGATCTCCGGTGCCGGATCTCGAGGGGCGCGCTAAGACGGGCATCTACGACGTTGCGGCCTTACCTGCTGTTCTCGCGGAAGAAGCGGATCATCTCTTCGGAGGCGTCCGGGCCCCTGGCATCCGTGTAAGTTCCCATCGCGCTGCCGCCCGACCACGCGTGACCCATCCTGTGGACGATCCACCTCTCCACGGAGGGCCCGCCCTCCCCGGCATAGACGTACCTGGTGTACCTGTGCCCGCCGGGCGCCCGTCCTTCGATGATCTCCGTTGGGCCGGGGCTCGCGCCCTCGGGGCCCTCCACGGAGCCGTCCGCTCCGTCCAGCCGCTCGAGGAGCCTGTCGCTGTTGGAGACGTTGACCGTAGCGTCTTCGTCTCCGTGAAAGACGATCGTCGGCACGGCCGCGCCGGCGACGGTCCCGCCGCTCCTCATGGCCGCGACGGAGGAGTAAAGGTCGTGCGCGGCCTTGTACCCGAGGCCCGAATGGACGCCAACGGCGGCGTAGAGGTCCGGGTAAGCCTCCCCCATTACACCCGCCATCGCCCCCCCGGCCGACATGCCGGCGATGTACACACGGCCGGGATCTATCTCGTAATCCTCGGCGACCGCCTGCGTCATCCCGGCGATGACCGCGGGCTCACCCTTACCATTCTCCTGGTGGTCGGGGTCCTGCCAGTTCCAGCACCCGAACCTGTGCGCGTACACCGACTGCGCCGGGTACAGGACGAGGAAGTTGTCCCGCTCGGCTATCTCGTTCATCCTGGTACCGGCGGCGAAAGCATCCCGCCCCTGCATGCAGCCGTGGAGCATGACGACCAGGGCGGTCCGCCCCTCCCGGTCGCCCTGCGGCACGTACAGCTTGTACGAGCGCTTCTCGGACCCGTAAACGTAAGAGCCGACGAGGGTAAGCCCCCCCGCCACCTTCGTGCTTTCCCCTACGGACAACGGACACCCCCGCGTCGCCCGGCGCCGCGCCGCGATCCGGGACCGGCCGCCGCGGGAGCAGCGTCACGTCGCGAGAGCCTGGAGTTTTCGAAGTTTTTCATCCGCAGAGTTTACCCTCCATCATTCTCGCCCCACCCCGGCCGATGTGATTCACGACACTCCATCGGCCGGGGTTCGCGTGGAAAGCCCCCGTCCTCCCGCGCGGGGAGCTTTGTTGACAGGGCCTCGCATGCAAGAAAGAATACGATTCGGGAAAAGGAGATCCGATAGGAGGAACCGTATGTCGTTCTCCGCTTACGACAGCAAGCCGTGGTTGGGGCAGTACGCGGACCGCGTGCCCGAAGATCTACCCCTACCGAAGAGAAGCATGGTGGACCTCTTCGAGGCTTCGGCACGGCGGAGCCCGGACCGGGACGCCATTCGCTACTTCGACGCCGCGATCTCCTACGCGCAGCTCGACGACCTCGCGAGCCGGTTTGCCGCCCTGCTGGCCTCCCGTGGCGTTGAAAAGGGCGACAGGGTCGCCGTCTACACTCAGAACAACCCGCAGTTTCTCGTCGCCCAGTACGGCTCCTGGAAGCGCGGCGCGGTCGTCGTCCCCCTGAACCCCATGCTCAAGGGCCGCGAGCTCGAATACCACCTCAACGACTCCGGCGCCAGGGTCCTAATCGCCCTGGAGAGCCTCTACGAAGGCGTGGCGAGGGCCGTCGTCCCCGAGAGCCGGATCGAGCACGTCCTGACGACGAGCGAGCTGGATTTCCTCCCCGACGGGGAGGTGCCGGCCTCCTTGCGAGGGGTCGAGAAGCGAAGCCCCAAAGGGGCCGACGACCTGATGGAGGCGTTGCGCGCGACGGAGCCTGCCTCGCCCGACGGCGGGGGGCGCGTCCCCGTCTCCCCGGACGACACGGCGTACCTCGTGTACACGTCGGGGACGACAGGCAAGCCGAAGGGCGCCATAGAGAAGCACTCGAGCATCGCCTACAACGCCGAGGTCTACAAGACGTGGATGGACATAGGGGACGAGGACTCGGTCTTCGGGGTCGCTCCGCTCTTTCACATCACGGGCCTCGTCGGGCACGGCGCCCTCGCGGGTCTCGCCGGCGTCCCGCTCGTCCTCTTCCACCGCTTCGACGCGGCTGAGGCGCTACGCCTGATCGAGAAGTGGCGCCCCACCTTCACCGTAGGCGCGATCACGGCGTTTATCGCCCTGATGAATTCTTCCGAATCCGAGGGGCGAGACCTCTCCTCCCTTACGAAGTGTTACAGCGGCGGCGCCCCGATAGCGCCGTCCCTCACCGGGCAGTTCGAGGAGAAGTTCGGCGTCTACATCCACAACATCTACGGCCTCACCGAGTCGAACTCGCCGACCCACGCGACGCCGCTCGGCTCCCGCGCCCCGGTGGACGAGGGGACGGGGGCGCTCTCCATCGGCGTCCCCGTCCCGGGCTGCGAGGCCCGTCTCGTGAGCGTCGATGACCCGTCCGAAGCCGTGCCGGTCGGCGAATCGGGCGAGTTCGCCGCGCGCGGGCCCATGATCTTCTCGGGCTACTGGAACAAGCCCGAGGAGACCGAGCGGGCCTTCCACGACGGCTTCTTCCTTACCGGCGACGTCGCCGTCATGGACGGGGACGGATGGTTCTACATCGTGGACCGCAAAAAGGACATGATCAACGTCTCCGGCTACAAGGTCTGGCCGCGCGAGGTGGAGGACGTCCTGTACACGCACCCCGCGGTCAAGGAGGCGGCCGTGGTCGGCGCCCCCGACGAGTACCGCGGCGAGACGGTGAGGGCCTTCGTCGCGCTCAAGGAAGGGGGCGGCGTTACCGAGGACGAGCTGATCGCCTACGCCAAGGAGCGCATGGCCGACTACAAGTACCCCCGCCGGATAGCCTTCCTCGACGAGCTCCCAAAGACCGCAACCGGCAAGTACTTGAGACGCGAGCTACGCGACCTGGACGAAACCCGGGGCAGGGCATGACCCGAGCCGTGGCCGTGCGCGTCAAGCTCGACCACTGCGTCATCCACGTCTCGGACTGGGCGCGCTCGAACGCCTTCTACCGCGACGTACTCGGCGCCGAGCTCGTGCCGGCAGGCCCCCGCTGGGCCTACCGCTTCGGCGGAGAGAGGCTGAACGTCCATGGTCCGGGCGTCGTGGCGGACCCGGTCGCCAGAAAGCCCGTTCCCCCCGGCGGGAGCGACCTGTGCTTCGAGTGGCCCGGCCCCATCCACGACGCAGGGGAGCACCTGAAACACCACGGCGTCGAGATCGAGCTGGGTCCCGTCGGGCGCTCCGGCGCGAGGGGCCCGGGCACGAGCGTCTACTTCCGCGACCCCGACGGCTCGCTCCTCGAGCTTATCTCCTACGCGGAGGCCCCGTTCTAGCCTCGACACGTCGTAGAAGGAAGGAAAAGCACGCAGCAGGTCTTCGTGCGCATACGCATAGACCCGAACCCGGACGAACCGCGGGAACGCCGAGTAACGAGAGGCCCGGGCAGCCTCCGAGGCCAGAGAGGCCGGCGGGCCGACCGCCCAAAGATCTCCCACGAGAGCGCGCCCTCGCCATCCTCGACGCGGAGCGCAAGACGAGCTCGATGGCTTCTCGTTAAACGACCCTCCAAAGACCCGCAAATCCGAGAGCCCCGAGGTACCGCCGGTACGCGAGCCCTAACCTTTCGCCTCCGGTCTTCGCAGCCGCCGGGGCGCGGGTAGAGCGAACGTAGCCGCTAAAGCCCTCCCCGTATTCGGGCATACGCATAAATCCTCCCACAAGGTCCCTCGCTTGCTTTACTGGGACGAGACGCCCGTCTAATCCCCCGGCCATGTCCGCCGGCATCGGGCCCGCGCGGGTCCGGGCGCACGCCGATGTGTACCGCCGGGTGGGATCGGGCAGGTATATGCAAATGAACCATATGTGTGTAAAAAATTAGAAATCGGTTTCCTAGTATAATAGTGGCAAGATTGAATCGGGCGCTACCTAAAAGAGGATCATGAGTGCCTTGCAGACGGCTTATGCCAGGGAGGTTTGAGTAGTATGGAGAGGAGCAACGGGGCGTTCGCGAACCCGGTAAAGCTCTGGGGTCAGTGGTATGAGAATACCTCCAGGGTTTGGACGGATGCGATGAAGAACGCGCAGGACGGGGGGTATGCGGATCCCTACGGGCTGTACCGGCAGTGGATCTCCGCGGTCTCCCCGACCAGGGCCATCGGTCAGAACGGCAACGGTGCCGGCGCCGTCTCCCCGGGCAGCATGCCCGGGATGGGCGGGATGCCGCAGATGGACCAGAAGAGCATCCAGGAGAACACGCAGCGCTGGCTCGCCATGACGGCGGAGACCTACCGCAAGACGGCGCAGATCAGCAAAGGTCTCTTGGAACTCGGTCCCCGCTGGCTCGCCATGCTCGAGGAAGTTCGGGAGAACATCCTTAACGGCGAGGCCCTCCCGACCGACCCGCTCTCCTTCGGCGTGCGGTGGTACAACGCCACGAGCGAGCCCCTGAGCCGCTTCGTCGGCGAGCTCCTCGAGAGCGACGAGTTCCTCGAGGGCTCCAGCCGCTTCTTCGAGAACTACGCGACCCTCTACAAGGTCTTCTCCAAAAACTCCGAGGAGTTCCTCCGCACCGTCCAGCTTCCTACCCGCTCCGACATGTCCCGCGTAGCGGGCCTCGTCGTCGCGCTTGAGGACAAGGTCGACGGCGTAGAGGAGATGCTAGAAGACGTCGCGGATGGCCTCGAGGCAGGCTCCGAGAACGACGGCCTCGTAGCCGTCGAGGGCAGGGTCGGCAACGTCGAGGAGCGCCTCGACCGGGTGGAGGGCAAGCTGGACAAGCTGCTCGCCGCGGTGGAGGCGTTGGGCAAAGCGCCGGCGCCCGCCGGGAACGACGCCCCGCAGGAAGAGGCCCCCAAGGCGACCACGCGGCGCAGGAAGGCCAAGTAGAGATGGGCCAGAGCGAGCCGCTCACGGTCGGAGACGCAAGCAAGAGAGGTGAGAGCTAGATGATAGACCAGCAGCAGAAGGTCGTGCCCTCCGACGTCGAGAACTTCTTCGACAAGTATTCCCAGGGGGCCAGGATCGTCATGGAGGGCGCCCAGGCCGACACCGGCCAGACGCCCAAAGAGGTGATCTGGACCAAGAACAAGGCGAAGCTCTACCGCTACGAGCCGAACCAGGAGAAGCAGTACAGGGTGCCGATCCTCATCGTGTACGCCCTGATCAACCGCCCGTACATCCTGGACCTTATGCCGGGTAACTCGTTTATCGAGTACCTCGTGGGCCAGGGCTTCGACGTCTACATGCTCGACTGGGGCGTGCCGGGCGACGAGGACAAGGACATGACGTTCGAGAACTACGTCCTCGACTACCTCCCGCGCGCGGCCAAGAAGGTCATGCGGACCTCCGGCACGGACGAGTTCAGCTTGATCGGCTACTGCATGGGCGGGACGATGAGCGCGATGTACGCCTCGCTCTTCCCGGACAACCTCAAGAACCTTATCTTAATGACCGCCCCCATAGACTTCTCCAAGGAGCACCTCGGCCTCTACGGGATGTTCACCAACGAGAAATACCTGCACGCTTCGACGGTCGCCGACGCCTACGGCAACATCCCCGGCGACCTCATCGACACCGGCAACAGGATGCTCAAGCCGATCACCAACTACGTCGGCACCTACGTCAACATGTGGGAGCGCCTCTTCCAGGACAAGCCGATGGAGACCTGGCTCGCCATGAACAAGTGGGTCAACGACGGGCCTCCGTTCCCCGGCGCCACGTTCAAGCAGTGGATCGGCGAGTTCTACCAGCAGAACAAGCTGGTGAAGGGCGAGATCAAGCTGCGCGGCCGCCGCGTGGACCTCTCGAACATAAAGACCCCCTTCCTCTCCATCGCCGGTAAGAAGGACCACATCTGCGCCGTCCCGCAGGCCGAGGCCGCCATGGACCTCGTCGGCAGCGAGGACAAGGAGTTCTTCGTCCTCGACGCCGGGCACGTCGGCCTGATGACCGGCCGCGGCGCCAAGAAGGGCCTCTGGCCCAAGGTCTCCGGCTGGCTCGCCGAGCGCTCCGAGAAGATCTAGCCAAAGGGGAACGCAAAACGAAGGGGGCGGGGGCCAAAAGCCCCTGCCCCTTTTGTCGTGTGCCTTCGC
>JADDPR010000252.1 GCA_016781775.1 Rubrobacter sp.
CCCATGCAGGGCCGCGCGTACCGGCTCTCGAGCTCGGTGCGTTTGCCGTGGATCGTGGGGCTCGTCCTCCTTCTCCTCGCGCTTGCAGCCGCGCTCCTTATCGGGCGGACGGGGGACGAGGTGCAGGTCCCCCAGGCTATACTCGACAACCAGGAGTCCGTAACCTAGAGCGCGGCGCAATCGGTGAGGCGCAGCGTGAACGAGGGCGTGGACGATCTGGCCGCCTTCTCTGCGATCCTGGCGCCGATAAACCCCGACCAGACGGGGCCTCTGGGCAAACCCTTGCAGGGTGCAGCCGAGGTCCACGCTCGGTACCTCTCGCTTTACGTGATCGACGATGGGGGCAAGGTGCTGCACGCTGCCGGCAAGGGCAGGCCAACGCCCGAACCACTGGAACTCGTCAAACCTTTCGAGAAGGCGGGCATGCGCAACGCGGCAAGGGTCGAGGGATCGCCGGTGCCAATCATCCTGCAGTACGCACCGTTGCCTGAGCGCGACGGGGAAGGCCCGGGCCATCGTGGGGGAGTACGACCCGTCGTTCTTCCGCTTCCCCCTGGGGGGCGCCGATCCCGGGGAGGTGTGGCTCGTGACGAGTGATGGCCGGGTCATAGGGTCGGGCGGAGGATTTACCGCCTTCCAGGAGTTGCCGCGCCGGCCGCTGCGCGAGGCGGCGGCGCGCGCCGCGCAGGGAGAGAGCGGCACCACGGTGGTCCCCGGAAGCCTCGGCCGCCAGGAGATCGTCGCCTTCGCCCCCGTTAGCGGCGTCGGGCCCGCCGGTACGCTTGGGTGGAACGTCGTTACCGCCCATTCCGTCGACAGCGTCTCGCTCCCCGAGACCAACGCCCGGCGGCAGGGGCTCATCGCCGCCATCGTCCTTGCGCTCACGACCCTGGTGGTCTTCGGCTGGTTGTGGATCTTCGTCCTCCGCCCGCTTTTCAGGCTGCAGAGCGAGGCCGAGCGCATCGCCTACGGCGACCTCTCCAAGAACGTGGAGGTCATCCGGTACGACGAGATAGGACTGATCGCACGGGCACTCGAACGGATCCGGGTGCTCCTCGTCCGCCAGCGCATCCAGGGAGATAAACCGGCGCGCAAGAGACCGCCCGTCGAGAAGGAGAGCTAAGAGTGCTGTTTCTGTACGTCCTGTTTACCGCCGGCCTGCTGAGTATCTTGGCAGTCGGAATACTCGAGCAGCGGCGCCACTACGCCAACCTCAACGCCATACGGGCTCGGGTCCTCGTCAACGGTATCCGGGGCAAGAGCTCGATAACCCGGCTCTGCGGGGGGGCGCTGCGCGGCGGGGATCTTCGCGTGGTGGCGAAGACGACGGGCACGGCGGCCAGGTACATCTGGCCCGACGGAAGCGAAGAGCCGGTCTACTGCAAGTTCAACATCGCAAACGTGGTCGAGCAGATAGGGATCGTGCGGCGCGCGGCGGCCGAGAACCCCGACGCGCTGGTGATGAAGTGCATGGCGGTCCAGCCCGCGCTCCAGGAGATCAACCAGAAGAAGCTACTCAGGTCCACCATCGGGGTGGTGTGCAACGTCCGGGAGGATCACCTGGAGGAGATGGGGCCGACGCTCGAGGACGTCGCCCGCTCGCTCTCCCGGGGGATGCCGGTGGACGGCGTGTGCATCACGGCCGAGAACGAGATGTTCGGCGTGCTGAAGGAGGAGGCCGACCGGAGAAACTGCCGCCTGGTCTACGCCGACCCGGAGTCCATCACCGACGAGGATATGGAAGGGTTCGAGTACTTCACCTTCAAGGAGAACGTCGCCATAACCCTCGCCGTGGCCCGCGAGGTCGGCGTCGGCCGGGAGGAGGCGTTCAGGGGCATGTACGAGGCCGCCCCGGACCCCGGCGTTCTCAGGGTCGAACGCTACTATCTCGGAGGCAAGACCGTGCGGCTGGCCAACATCTTCGCCGCCAACGATCCGAACTCCACCGTGATGAACTTTCAGCGGCTCCTCAACGCGGGCGCCATCCGGCCCCCGATCTTCGCGATAATCAACTGCCGGCCGGACCGGGTGGAACGCAACCGTCAGATGGGCGAGATCGTCCCCGACCTCCTCACGGAGAAGCTGTTCGTCATCGGCCACCCGACGCGCTCGGCGATCGCGTCCTTGCCGTCGGATTGGGACGGGCAGGTCATCGACCTGGGAGGCCTGGACAGGGAGGCCGAGGAGATCTTCCGGAGCATCATGGCCGAGGTCGACGAGGAGGCCTCGCTCGTGGCCATAGGCAACATCCACGGGCAGGGGGAGATGCTGCTGGAGCACCTGGAGAAGCTGGGGGCGCTCAGGTGACGCCGGAGGTCGCGGTCCTCGGCATCTCGTTGGGCCTGTTCTTCTCGCTGATCTGCTACCTCGTCACCAACCTCTCGCCGGGCGGCATGATCACCCCCGGCTGGCTGGCCGAGGAACCTTCCCTGGAGGAGGCGGCCGAGTTCGGCGCTCTCGCCTCCGCGATGAAAGCAGGGGAGCTGGAGAAGGCGAGGCGGCCCGCCGAAGCGCTGGACTACACGCTCGTTCGGTACGACGATACCTCGACGGGAAGAAGCTTGCTCGTGGCCCGCGAAGAGGCCGATTTCGCCCGGGAGCCGGAGCGGGGGTGGGGGACCATCGTGGTCGACCCGGAGGGCGACGACACCCTCGTAGAGGTCCCGCACCCCCTCTTCGACATAAAGACGCCGATGGTGGGCGTCGAGGTGTTCCGGGAGGCGAGGGCGAGCGTCCTGCTCGTCGCCGGCGCCCACAGGTACTCGTGGGAAGACAAGCGCAGCGATGTCGCGCACGCCCCGGACACCGCCTTTGACGCGGCGCACGAGGCGCTGCTGCCCGCGAGGTTCGTCGTGCAGCCGCACGGTTTCCATTCGGACGAGGAGGACCGCTACCCCGACGTGGTGCTCTCCGGCGGGGTAGCCCCTGCCCCGCCGGAGACGCAGGCCATCTACCGCGCCCTGGAGGACCAGGGGATCGACGTTGGTCTCTTCGACGGGGGCTCCCGCTTCGAGGACCTGGCTGGCACGACGAACCTGCAGGGAGCCTCGACCCGGGAGTCCGGGGGAGAGTTCTTGCACGTCGAGCTTGCGCGACACCTTCGGGAGGACGAGGCGGAGCGGTCCGAGTTCGCCAGAGCTCTGGCGTCGGCCCTCGCCCGCGCGGGCGAGGGCCGACGCCGGGGGTAGCGCTGCCTAGATGAGTGTTGCGAGGACTTCAGGCCCACAACTCCTTGAT
>JADDPR010000363.1:0-3592 GCA_016781775.1 Rubrobacter sp.
CTAGGTAGATCAAGGGCGCCGACCCCGAATCGAGCATCCAGAAGAACGGGAAGGCGAAGAGCGCCGAGAAGGCCGCCCCGCCCATGTACACCGGCCGGCGGCCGACCTTGTCCGAGAGCGCGCCGAAAGCGGCGATGACGAAGAACCCTACGGCTGCCCCGATCAGGACGGCGTTCAGGGCCACGCCCTTGTCCATCCCGACCGTCTCGGTAACGTAGGAGATGCTGAAGACGGCGAGTATGTAGAAGACCCCATTCTCGGCCATGCGCGCGCCCATCGCCAGGAGCACACTCTTGGGGTGCTCGCGGAAAACGTCCACGATCGGCATCCGGGACTCGGTCCCGGTCGCCTTGACCCGGTTGAACGCCGGCGACTCGGCTATCTTGAGCCGGACGAAGAGCCCCACCCCAACGAGCACGATGCTCAAGAGGAACGGGATGCGCCAGCCCCAGGCCAGAAACTGCTCCTCGGGGAGCCTGGAGAACAGGGCGAAGACCCCCGTCCCGATGAGGAGCCCCGAGAACGCCCCCATCTGGGGCCAGCTACCGTAGAATCCCCTCCGGCCCCGGGGCGAGTACTCCGTGGCCATCAAGACCGCCCCGCCCCACTCCCCGCCGAGGGAGAAGCCCTGTACGAGCCGCAGGAAGACGAGCAGGATCGGCGCCAGGATCCCCACCTGACCGTAGGTCGGCAGGAGCCCTATGCAGAAAGTGGCGATCCCCATCAACAGCAGCGTGGTCACCAGCATCGCCTTGCGGCCGATCCTGTCCCCGAAGTGGCCGAAGAACACGCCGCCCAACGGTCTTGCGGCGAAGCCCACGCCGAACGTCGCGAAGGCAAGTAGCGTCCCTATGAGCGGCTCCGACTCCGGGAAGAACAGCGGCGCAAAGACCACGGCCGCCGCCGTCCCGTACAGAAAGTAGTCGTACCACTCGACCGTGGTACCGATAAAACTGGCGAGGGCCACCTGGCCTACCGAGGGCCTCGCCCCCCGGTCCTCGCCGCCCAACCTCTCCATGCTCTCCATCTCTCTCCTCTCCCCGAGCCCAGGGTTCAGACCCCGGGCTGCTTACACAAGACGGCCCGCTTCTCGTCCCCGCGCGTCTCGCAGGGCGGCCTAGCTCATGGACGCCTCATGCGAAAGGTCCTCCGCCTACCGACGGGTAGCGCTGCCGGTGAGCGAGCACTCGTTGACCACGTCGCCGCTCTTAGGCTTGAGCACGAGCCCGCTCCCGGGCGGCCTCTCCGGCGGCCGGGTCCGGACGCCCCTCCTACATCGTGCGTCGGTTTCATGGCTCCTCCTGTTGCATCATCTTTTCCTCTCCCCGGAGGCCGAATCTGACCATATTGTATGGATCCTCACACACGGCTACTATGTAGCCTACGACAAGGTTGGGGAACCTTTTTTGTGGCGGCAGACAAACCGGTGGGGATCATGGCTCGGAGATCTAACGGATATCACCTTCCAACGCCGCAGGGCCCGAGGGTCGGGGTGGTGGACTCGCTCGACGGTCCGGAGGCGATACGAAGCACCCTGGAAGGGGCGGTCCGGCACCTGCCTGCGTCGGGAGCGGCTCTGGTCCGGCCGCACCCCGTCATCGCCTCGCCCTGGCGGGTGGACTACGCGGGAGGCAGAAAGCGGGAGACGGAGCGCTGGCTGCGCGAGCGTCTCGAACCTTCCCTGGAGGCTTCGGCGCGGCATCTCACCGCGAGGGCACCGTGCTCGTCCGACCTCCCGCTCGTTCTGACGCTGCGCCGGGAGGGTGTTGCCGCCGGTTTGTTCGTCCTCTGGCCGCATGCGGGCGCCGACCCCGGCGAGAGGATCGACGGGCTTCGGGAGACGCTGGAGGTCCTGCTCGAGGTGGAGCACGGGGAGGCGACCTACTTCGGCGGCCCCGCCGGGACGCTCGACGCGGAGCTCGCCGGGGCCCTCGGGAGGGGCGACGTGGGGGCGCTGCCGGCCCTGCTGTCGCTGGTCAGGACGGTGGGCGGAGCGGACATCGCGTACTGGGGAAGCGTACGTGGCGGGGTGGTCGAGGTTGAGCGGCACCTCGGGGCGAGGGACGGCGGGTTCGGGTTCCGGCTGCCGCTCGGGGAGGGCGTCGGCGGCAGGGCGGTCGCCAGCGGGAGCACCGTAGAGGTCCCCGACTACCGCAACTGCCAGTACCGCTACCCGGGGGTCAGCGACGTCACCGACGGCGAGAAGGTCCGCTCCACGCTCGCGATCCCCGTCCGCGGCTCGTCCGGCGGCGGCGCGGTCCTTTACGCGGCCCGGAGGTCGGTAGAGCCCTTTACCCCCGCCCAGCGCATCCTGCTCCGGCGCGTGGCCCGCAGCGTCGAGCCCGCGCCCGGCCTGCCGCCCGCCCCACACCTGTTCACTCAGGACCTGGACTACGCGCGGCTACAGAGATCCGAGCTGAGGAAGTTGATCGTCGGCTCCAACCGCGCCCGGGACGTCGAGGCCTGGCTGGAGCGCACGATCGGCGGCCCGGCCGTCCTGCTGGACGCGCACGACCGCCCGTACACGGCCGGCAACCTCCTGGGCCTGGAACGCCTGATAGCTCCCCGTGGGGCGGGGGACGAAACCTGCCTGGAGCTGCCGCTCCGAGGGTCGGGAGGGACGGGCGAACACGGCCGGCTCCGGCTCCGGCCCTCCGTCGAGCTCCCCCCCGAGGGCTGGAAGGACTTCTTCGACGACGTGCTCGCCGCGTGCAACGTGGTCCTGGATCGCATGGAGCAGACCCACGACAGGCTCAACCGCCAGCGGTCGCTCTGGCTGGGCGAGGTCGCGGAGGGCCGGAGCGGCCGGGATGCCCGCCGCGACGGCAACCGCCTCGGCCTGCCGGTCGAGAAGGGCGAGGTCTGGGCCGTCTCCTGGGAGCCCGGGGCGAGGACGGACGGGGCCGCGCGCCTCGCGATGCTGGCCGAGGATCTGGTCCTCGACAAGCTGGGCGACCCGCTGGTCTCCCTCGACGAGGGCGTCGGCGTCGTGCTCCTGCGCGAGAGACCGCGGGGCCAGGGCCGCGAGGGGCCCTCGGCCGTGCGCGACGCCCTGCTGCGCTACGTGGGTCCCGGGCCCCTGTGGCTCGTGCACGGCGTCGCCTACAAGTCCTTCGAAGACCTCCGCGAGGCGCTAAACCAGGCCGTCGGGGTCGCGAAGAGGCTGCGGGAGGCGGGCACCGAGCCCTTCGTCTCGGAGGTCGACGGCTGCGGATTGGACGGCCTGCTGGAAAACCCCAGGGTCTCGGAAGACCTGGCCGCGTTCGCGAACCGCATGCTCAAGCCGCTGCTGGATCACGACGCGCGGGGCGGCTCGAAGCTCACGGGGACCTTCTGCCTGACGCTAACCCTGGGCTCTCCCGCGAGGGCGGCCGAACGCCTCTACGTCCACGAGAACACCGTGCGCTACCGTATGGGACAGGCGCAGAAGCTTCTCGGCAGAGACCTCTCCCTGCCCAAGGAGAGGACCGCCCTGACCCTCTCCGCCTTCTCCTGG
Source organism: Rubrobacter sp. (assembly GCA_016781775.1). Taxonomy (GTDB): domain Bacteria; phylum Actinomycetota; class Rubrobacteria; order Rubrobacterales; family Rubrobacteraceae; genus Rubrobacter_F. The sequence continues at coordinate 3,497 of JADDPR010000363.1, forward strand.
CTGCGCACGACGGCGTCGGGCGAGGCGCCGTACCCGTAGGAGATCTCCTACGGGTACGGCGCCTCGCCCCGGGAGGGGTGGCGCTACGGCCCGAGC
>JADDPR010000363.1:3713-13353 GCA_016781775.1 Rubrobacter sp.
CTCGCCCCGGGAGGGGTGGCGCTACGGCCCGAGCACTAGCCCGTATGGGCGTCTATCGCGTCGGCGAGCATGCCCTCGATGGCGCCGCGCTCGGCGTCGGAGCGGGTGACGCGCAGGCGGGTGAAACGCTCGTTCATCTCCAGAGCAGACTCGAGCAGTCCCCCCAGTGAGGTGGCCCGGCGGTCGAGCTCGACGAGCACGTCGAGCGCCTCGTCGCCCGAGAGCTTGAAGACGAGCTCTATCTCCTCGACCTTTCCGCCGTAGCGGCCCTCGGGCCTGAACTCGAACTGCTGGACGAAGGGCAGCGGGGCTCCCTTGCGCGGGTCGTACTCGTTCTCGACCTGCCGCAGGCGAAACCCGAGGTTTCCGGCGGCGTCGAGCACGGCCTGCTGCAACGGGTGGGGGGCAACCCGGATCGGGTCGACGTCGCTCGGATCTATCGCGTTCGGCACGTCGAGGCCGGTGCGCACGTAGACGTCGTGGCGCCCGAGGGAGAGGGGGGTCTCGTAGGGGAGCGGGAAGGAGAACGGGATGGTCCGCTTCTCCCCGGCGTCGACGGAGATCGCGCCGCCGACGCTGTGCTCGACGAGGGTGTGCTCGTGCAGGGAATCTTCGTGCTTGTACTGCGTCGAGACGTACAGGTAGATCCGCTCGAACTCCTGAGGCCCATTCCCGCCCTCGATGATGGTCTCCCCGCTCACCGTCTCCCCGGGGACGAGCGTGTCGTGGGACAACCGGGTGTCGACCGTCGCCCCGCCGACCCCGATGCTGCTCAAAAGCTTCCTGAACACGGCTTCCTCCTCCGCACGATTACCCTCCTTCTCCGGCTGCCACCCGGTCAAGATAGCCCGGGCGCAACGGTCAGCCCTTCAACGCTTCCTCGACGAAGTCGAGCCTGTCGTTCCCCCAGAACATCTCGCCCCCCACGAAGAAGGTCGGTGCCGCGAAGACGCCGCGTTCGACGGCCTCCTCGGTCGCCCGCTTGAGCGCCTGCTTGGCCTCGCCCGTCCCGGCGCCCTCGAGAAGCTCCTCGGCGTCCAGCCCGACCCTGCGGGCCACCTCGCGAAGCGGCCCGTCCTCGTCGGAGGCCTCCGGGCCCTTCGGCGCCCCATTCTCCTCCCAGAAAAGCGCGAACGCCTCGCGGGTGAACGGCTCCAGGCTCCCCTTTTCGGCGCACCACGATGCCGCCCGCATCGTCTGCAGCGTCCTGAATGGGAACGGCCGCGGAAAGCGCATCGGCAGCCCGTAGCGCGCGGCCCAACGCTGGATGTCCCGGGCCTGGTAACGCCCCTTGGCGGGCGTCTCGATCGGGGCCTTTATCCCCGCCGCCTTGTGCAACGCCCCGAGCAGCACCGGCCGCAGGACGAGCTCCGCCCCCGCCTCCTCGCTCACGCGCCCGGCCTCACCGTAGGCCAGGTAGGAGTACGGGCTTACAAGGTCGTAATAGAACTCCATCCGCTTCACCGGCACAACCTCCCCGTCTCCCGTAACGGCGGCGTAATCTTAGGGCCGGCGAGAAGCTACGCGCAATGGCCCCGGGAGGCCACGCGCGCGAGAACACGGCGGGGGCGGACCATCGTGCGCTCGCCCCCCACCACGCGAGGGCACTCCGTCGCCCCTTCTCTCAGGCCGTCTGGCCCTCACCCACGGCGATCTTCTCCTCCGCGTTCACGAGGATGGAGAACACGAGGGCGGAAACCCAGACCACGACGATAACGGCGTAGATGACGAGGGCGGCGGTCCCCTCCACCCCTATGGTGTTGATGAAGGTCCGCATGTTGGTGAGAAGGATGATGCCGCCGACGGCCGTCCCGAGGATGCGCATGGGCAGTATCCGCACCACCCAGGCCGCAATCGGCGCCGCCACCACGCCACCGGCGAGGAGCGCCCCCGTGACGCCCCAGGGGATCTCGGAGAAGCTAAGAGCCAGCAAGAAACCCCCGCTCGCGGCGGCGGCGACCACGAACTCGCTGGTATCCACCGTACCGATAACCTTGCGGGGCTCCATCCTGCCACTAGAGAGCAGCGTCGGGGTGGAGATGGGCCCCCAACCGCCGCCGCCGACCGCATCGAGAAAACCGGCCACAAGCCCCAGAGGGCCGAGGAACTTGCCCGAAATGGCCCCGACCTTGACCGGCTTCTCCCTACGCCTGAGGGAGAAACGGGCGAGGATGTAGACCCCCAGGGAGAACAAGAACACGGCCACGAACGGCTCGGCCAGCTCGGCCGCCACGTAGCTCACCGCGAGCGCTCCGAGAAAAGCACCCACCCCGCCCGGGATCGCCATCCACAGGATCTTCTGCCAATCCACGTTCCCGAAGCGCCAGTGCGATACCCCCGACACGAGCGTCGTCCCCATCTCCGCGATGTGGACGCTCGCCGAAGCGAGCGCCGGCGACACCCCGACCGTGAGCAACAACGTCGTCGAAGTCACCCCGTACGCCATCCCCAAAGACCCGTCCACCAACTGTGCCAACAACCCGACGACCGCCAGAACGAACAAACTCCTCATAACCCGCCACTCCTTTTACCACTTTGTCTACCTGCTTTACAGAGAATAGAAAGGTAAAGCGCCGAGGGCGGGGTGTCAAGTGCAGGCGCGCCCGGAGCCCAAGAAATATTTCGGTTCGTATAACTCTCCGTCGGGCCGTGGCGGGCACCTGCCCGCGCGCAGTGGCGAGGTTCGGGGGCGGTAAGGTGGAGAAGGCGTAAACCGCGCAGGGTGCGGGTGAGTTCGGCTCCTCCAGGGAGCGTTGCATCGTCTGTCCCTGGCACCGCATCGGGTTAGATCTCGGCACCGGCCTCTCCCCCTGCGAGCCCGGGTGGCTCAGGATCGAGATTTACAGGGCGGAGTCGGGGGGCGGCGAGATCGCCGAGTACGTCCGGGCAGGGGCGCTCGGGGCGGGCGTGGCTTCCACTGGTCTGTACACTACGTTGCCGGAAGGGTCGTCGGGTGCTTTTCGTAGAGAGGGGTCGGCATGGAGAACGAACGCGGGTTTACTTTGTGGTTCACGGGGCTCTCGGGGGCCGGTAAGACGACCATCGCCGAGATCGTGGAGAAGGAGCTGCGGGAGAGGGGCCGGAGGGTGGAGGGCCTCGACGGGGACATCGTGCGGACCAACCTCTCCAAGGGGTTGAGCTTCTCGCGGGAGGACCGGAACACAAACGTGCTCCGGATCGGGTTCGTGGCGAACCTGCTGACGCGCAACGGCGTCGGGGTCATCGTCTCGGCCATCTCGCCCTACAAGGAGGTTCGGGATCAGGTGCGCCGCAGGATCATCGACTTTGTCGAGGTCTTCGTGGACGCGCCGGTCGAGGTCTGCGCCGAGCGCGACGTGAAGGGGCTGTACAAGAAGGCCTTCGCCGGGGAGATCAAGGAGTTCACCGGCGTCTCCGACCCCTACGAGCCCCCCGCCGCCCCCGACCTCGTCCTCAAGACGAACGAGGAAGGGCCCGAGGAGAGCGCGCGCAAGGTCATAGAGAAGCTCGAGTTCTTCGGCTACCTGGACCCGGCGTAGGAGAGGATCCTACTCCCCGCCCGGCAACGCAGTCCGGAGCTGGTGACGGCCCGTGAAGAAGGAGCGGTAGGAGAGGAGCCCCGCGATTATGGCGGCGATCGCGACGCTCCCGAGGAGCATGTAGAGGACGATTGTTTGTAGCCGCACCGCCTCCAAAGGGTCGGCGCCGCCGATAATCATGCCGGCCATCGTGCCGGGGAGGAAGACTAGGCCGGCCGTCTTCGTGGAATCTACGAGCGGGATCAGGGCGTTCCTCAAGGAGCCCTTCAGGATGGGGGCGACGGCCTGGCGGCTGGTCGCGCCGAGGGCGAGAGAAGCCTCGATCTCCGGGCGCCGGGCCCTTATGTCGTCCCGGATCCTGCCGAGGGTCAGGCTCGTCGCGTTCATCGAGTTCCCGACTACCATGCCGCCGAGTGGGATCAGGTACCTCCCCGTCGGCGGCACCACCCCGAGTAGGAGCAGAAGCCCCAGGGTGCAGACGGCCGCCGCCCCCACCGCGACCGTCGCCAGCGGCAGCGCGCGGGGCACCCCACGGGCGCGCCGCGCCGAGGTCCACCCGGCGAAGCCGACCATAACGGTGAGAAGTAACAGCACGTAACCCAGCGACTCCAGCCCGAAGACGAGCTCTATAACGTAGCCAATGGCGGCGAGCTGGATGAACGAGCGGACCACGGCGATCCCGATCTCCCTTTCGAGATCCAGCCCCTCGTAGAAGCTCAGGGCGACCGCGACGGCGACGAGCCCGAGGGCAAGGAGCGCCGAGGCGATCGTGCCGAGGCCCTCCACGCTAGGAGCTGCCCGAGACGAGCCGCCTGACGGTCTCGCTCCCCCCGCCGTCGAACTCCTCGCGGTCCCACTCGCCCGCCGTGCGTCCGGCGTCGACGAGTACCACCCGGTCCGCCAGCCGCTCCACCTGTTCGAGGTCGTGGCTCACGATCACGAACGTCAGGCCCTCGCTCCGGTTCAGGTCCTTCACGAGCCCCTCGATCCTGTCTCGGGCCGACTCGTCGAGCGCGCTCGTGGGCTCGTCCATGAGCAGCACCTCCGGGCTAAGGGCCAGGGCTCGGGCGATGGAGACGCGCTGCTGCTGCCCGACGGAGAGGCCCTCGGGGTCGCGCGAGTGGAGCGACGGTTCCAGCCCGACCGCATCGAGAAGGCCCGCGACGTCGGCTCCCCTGCCGAAGAGCCTGGGGCCGTAGAGGACGGCCTCCTCGACCGTCTCGCCGGAGAGGGCGGGGAGTTGAAAGATCATGCCTACCCTCCGCCTCAACACGAGTGGATCCATGGTGCCCGTAGGCACCCCGTCCACAAAGACCTCGCCCGCCGTGGGCTCCACGAGCCGGTTCAGGGCGCGCAGGAGGGTGCTCTTTCCGGAGCCGGATGGCCCCGTTACACAAGCGACCTCGCCCTTCCCCACAGCGAGGTCGACGCCCTTCAGAATCTCCGCTCCGCCCACCCCATAGCGAAGGTCCCTCGCCTCGATCTTCGAGGTCACGGCACCTCCCGTCCCGGATACGCGTAGCGCCCATCGAACGCGTGTGCGGCTCGGCGAACGGAAGCATGGTTGTCGAGGAGCGTGGGTTGCATGTCCCCGATGATAAACCCATACTCCGGTCTCACGACGCGCAGCCGAGGCCAATCGAACTGCCCCACGTAAGCTCACCTCCCCTCCGGTCGTCCTGGAAGGTCACCCGGGATTTTCGGAGCTTCGGCGGGCGGGCAGGGGACGGCTCGCCTCCCCCCTATTCCGCCCTAAAGCAGGGTCCATGCCATCCCGACGAGTGCCCCGATCGGGACCATGAGGTAGATGGGGACCTTGAACCTCTGCAGCACCGCGAAGGAGGTGACCGCGACCAGGAGGGCGAAGACGTCGAGGCCGCCGGGCGAGAAGCCGTCGGGGAAGAGCACCTTGCTCGCGAAGAAGACGGCGAGGTTCGCGATCACGCCGACGACCGCCGCCGTCACCCCGGCGAGGACCGCGCGTAGCAGACGGTTGTTCGCCAGAAGCTCGATGTACGGGGCGAGCAGGAAGATAAACAGAAAGCACGGCAGGAACGTCACGTACGTCGTGATCGCCGCCCCCAGCGTGGCGTACAAGAGGGGCGAGAAGGCCCCGGGAGCGTTCCACGCCCCCAGAAAGCCGACGTACTGGGTGACCATGATGAGCGGCCCGGGCGTCGATTCCGCCAGCCCCAGCCCCTGCACCATCTGGTCCGCGCTCAGCCACCCGTAGCCGCTCACCGCTACGTCCGAGATGTAGCTCAGCACCGCATACGCCCCCCCGAACGTAACGAAGGCCGCCCCCGTAAAGAAGAGCGCCTCCTTCACGAGCACGTCCTCCCCACCGCGCCACAAGTAGAGCGCCCCAACCGGCACCGCCCAGAGCACGAAAAAGATCGCCAAAAGCCTCAAGACGCGTAGCGCCGAAGGACGCCCCGAACGGCCGACCCGGTCGATGGCGGGCTCTTCCTCCCCCGCCGACGATCCGTGGCCCCCGCCCCGAAACGCGCCCGGTACCACGCGGCTCAGGACCAGCCCTCCCAGGGCGGCGGCCGCGACCACGATCGGGAACGGCACGGAGAAGAGGTACAGGGCGGCGAACGCCGCGACCGCGAAGCCCACGAGCAAGCCGTGGTTGAGGGTGCGCCTCCCGATCCGCAAGACCGCCTCGACCACTATCGCTATCACCACCGGCTGCACGCCGTAGAGCAGGCCCATGATCGCCGGTACGTCCGAGTGGGCCGCGGCCAGGTAGCTCAGCAACCAAAGCACGAAAACGGACGGAAGCACGAAAAATGAGCCCGCCACGATCCCACCCAGGACCCCGTGCAGCCGCCAACCGATATAAGTCGCTACCTGCTGGGCCTCCGGGCCCGGGAGCAGCATGCAGAAGTTCAGGGTCCTGAGGTACTGGCCCTCCGAGACCCAATGCTTCCTCTCGACAAGCTCGCGGTGCATGATCGCGATCTGCCCCGCAGGCCCCCCGAAGTTGATGAACCCGAGCTTCACCCAGAACCGAAAAGCTTCCCAGAACCCGACGGGCTTCGTCTCCGTCCCGCCAGCGTCTCCGGTTCCCATATCTCCCTTTGATTCGCTTCGGTGGACAAGCGGCACCAGCGTAACCACGGTTACCACGGCAGTCAAAGATTTCGGCGGCGGTCCGCTCCGGAGGAGTTGGCAGGGAACTGCGCTACGAGTTCTGCGCCCGTAACTCAACCGACGTTTCGAAGCATCTCTTAGACCGTCTCCGGGAGGGTCTCCTACGCCCCGCAATGGTGCACTTGAGGCGTCACGCTTCTTCGGGGTCGCGTCCGAGCGCCGACCGCCCTCCGTCCACGGGGACGACCGCGCCGTTGATGAAGCCTGCCTCGTCCGAGAGCAGGTGCACGACGGCTGCCGCCACCTCCTCGGGGCGCCCCACCCGGCCAATCGGGTGCAGCAGGCGCATCCTCCTCGACCCGTTCGGCCTCGGCGGGTCCCTGCCGCACGAGGAAGTCCACGTAGCGTTCGGTGGCGATCGAACCGAGCGCTACGGCGTTGGTGCGGATGCCCCGCGACCCGTAGTCCACGGCTAGAGCGCGGGTCAGCCCCTCGACGGCCGCCTTGGCCGTCGCGTAAGGCAGGGCCCCGCGGACCGCCCGCTGGGCCTGGTGCGAGGAGACGTTGACGATCGCCCCGCCCGTGCCCGCCGCCAGAAAATGGCGAACCGCGCACCCGCAGCCGATCACGGCGGGGTCGAGGTTCAGCGCGATGGCCTTCAGCACCTCGTGCGCACCGTCAGAGTGAAACGAGGCGTCCCGGAAGACGGCGGCATTGTTGACCCAGCCGGAGAGGGTGCCGACACCCTCTGCGAGGTCGGCGGCCCTCTCCACCACGGCCTCGTCGGAGGCATCACCGACCACGCTGATCGCGCGGGGACCGGCGGGATGGCGATCTGTCCAGGCCAGCGCCGCCAGGTCGAGCTCGATGGCGACCACGGCGTTGTCGTCGGCGTCCTCGAGAAGCCGCTCGACGATCGCGCGACCGATGCCGCGCCCCCTCCCGTCACCACAAACGAACGGCTGATGCTCGCCTCTTTGCTTGTATCGGATTACCGGTCAGCGGACTCCCATACCGTTTCTGTTAGCCAGGCGCGCAACCCGGGCGATGCCCACAAATACCGGGGGCCCCATCGCGGCTGATCCTCCGCCGGCCTTGCCCAGCACATGGGTAGAAGCCTTCGCGGCAGATCTTTTTGGAAGGTCGAGCGCTGCGGAGACGCAGGTGCTAGTGGTGGATCCAGGCTTCCGGGTTGCGGGTCAGTTCCGCCACCGCGGGCGGCAGGGAGCCCTCGACGAGGTCGGCCAGGGTAACGGTCTCGAGGACGGCGCGCAGGCTTGCGCGGACGGCGATCCAGACCTCCTTGAGCTTCTCGGCGGAGCCCATGTACTCCACGGCCTCGGGCCACTCGCCCCGTATGTTGGCGAGGGGACCCTCGACGGCCCGGATGACGTCCGCCAGCGTGATCTCGGTGGCCGGAGCGGCCAGCCAGTAGCCGCCGGAGGCGCCTCGTTGGGTGCGGACGAGACCGTGGTGCTTGAGGTCGAGGAGGATGTTCTCCATGAACTTCTTGGGTATGCCCTGGGCCGCGGCGATCTTCTCGCCCTTCAGGGGCCCCGTCCCCTCGACCTTGGACCGCGCGAGCTCCGACGCCGCGCGGAGCGCGTAATCCGCCCGCGCCGAAACCTGCATCCCGCCCCCTAAACCCCTAGTTCGCCTTCTGCTCGCTCTCCTTCGCCTGCTGCTTCTCGCCCCGGCTCGGCGACAAGACAAACCAGTAGGAGCCGATCAGGATGGCGAGCATGAGCGCCATCGCCAACCCGAACTGCACGTACTCGGACAAGAACGCCTCCTTTTCCGCTAAAGCTACCGTCAGGTTCTCTGAGGAGAATTCTACGCCAGACCGGGGAGCTTCGTCGGGAACCTCAGCCGACGACCGGGCGTGAGCTCCGCACGCCGCCTGGGGAATCCAGGGATTCGGCGATCTCCTTGAGGATGCCGCGCGAGATCACGAGCCGCTGTATCTCGCTGGTGCCCTCGTAGATCTCCGTGACCCGGGCGTCGCGGTAGTACCGCTCGACGGGATGGTCCTTCATGTACCCCTGCCCACCGAGGACCTGCAGCGCCTCGTGGGCGACCTCATTCGCCACCGTGGAGGCGTAGAGCTTCGCCCGCGCACCCGCCTCGGTGACGCGCTCGCCCCTGTCCTTGATGCACGCAGCCTCGTAGGTCAAGAGCCGCGCGGCGCGTACCTTCGTCTGCATGTCCGCGAGCTTGAACGCGATGGCCTGGTGCTCGGCGATAGGCTTGCCGAAGGTCTCTCTCTGCGAGGCGTAGCGCGCCGAGTATCGGAAGGCGGCCTCGGCGATCCCCACGGCCTGTGCCGCTATGCCGATCCTGCCGCCGTCGAGCGTCCCCAGAGCCACCCCGAGGCCCCTCCCCTCCTCCCCGAGCCGGTCCTCCTCCGGGACGAAGACGCCGTCGAGGTGCAGATCGTCCGTGGTCGCGGAGATGACGCCCATCTTCCGGGCGTGCTTGCCCCACGAGACGCCCGCGGCATCGGCGGGCACCAGAAAAGCCGTCACGCCCTCCTCCGCCCGGGCGAAGACCATCATGGTGCCGGCGGCGCGGCCGTTGGTGATCCACTGCTTGTGCCCGTGCAGCCGATAGCCGCCGTCCACCCTCTTCGCCCGGGCCCCGATCGCCGAAGCATCCGAGCCCGTCTCCGGCTCCGTGAGGGCGAAGCAGCCGAGCTTCGCGCCACGAGCAAGATCCGGCACCCACCGCTCCTTCTGCTCCTCCGTGCCGTACTCCAGGATCGGCAGGGTGCCCGCGCTCGTGTGCACCGCGAGCGTCACCCCCACGCCCGCGTCGGCCCGGCTGACCTCCTCAAGCATTAACACGTAGGAAAGGAAATCCGCCCCTCCCCCGCCATATTCCTCCGGCACGCACAACCCCATCAACCCGGCCTCGGCCAGTTTGCCGAGCAGTTCGAACGGGACCCTATCCTCCACGTCCAGCTCCGCAGCGAGCGGCAGCACCTCCCGGTCGGCGAACTCCGCCGCCCGCTCCCTGATCTCCCG
>JADDPR010000377.1 GCA_016781775.1 Rubrobacter sp.
CTAGCGCGAGTAGCTGGCCATTCTTGGCACCCCTGCAACCTCGACGAGGAACCGTACCGGTTTCGATGCCTACCGAGAATAGAAGAGATGATCTTCTGAGGATGTTCTCGTCAAGAAGTACGCGCGGAAACGGCGGCTTCGAGCGCCATCTTCCGGTAGGCGACGGCTCGCTCGCGCGTCACTGAGGGGAAGCCGTCCAGGGAATCGTCGAGGGCGTCGCCCGCTTCTAGATGCTCGACGAAGATCTTCGCCGGTACTCGTGTGCCGGCGAAGACGAGCGCCCCGCTCATAACCTCCGGGTCGCGCGAGACGATCGCAGCGTTGTTCGGGTTACCGCACCTGCTTTGGGCGTTAATCCGGCTCTATAGTCGAGATGAGGCCCTCGTTGTTGAGGCTCTCCTGGTAGAGCTCGGCGAGCTCTTTGTGGCACTTGACGACGACGGCTTTGCCCTTCGTGTGGGCCTCGAGCATGATGGTCATGGCCCGCTTGACGCCCATCCGTGGGATCACCTTGCGGAGTACCGTGACGACGTGCTCCATCGGGGTATAGTCGTCGTTGTGAAGGATAACCTTCCAGGGAGGCTCCTGGCTCTGCTTGCGTTCCGTTATTTCGCGAGGAGGCGTCGCGGTGCCGGGTGTCGATGAGAGCATCGGTGCCATGCCGTGTACGAACGTCGCCTGCAACTCTTTTTTACCTCCGGTCTCGTATCCCCGTTGCGGCAAAAGGCTAACATATTCGACCGGACGTTCGTAGGGCAAATCCTTCTCGGACCACGCTTCAGGAGCCGGCGGGGATCTCGGGGCTGTGCGGCTTCGCGAGGGCGCAACCCGAACGCCCCGCTCACCCTATCAGGGGCAGGACCTTACTTTTGAGCTCGGCGACGGTCCTGCGATTGCGCTCCTCGATCTGCGCGGCGCGGCCGATGGGCGGGTAGTTCGCCGCCACGTCGCGGGTGAGGTCGGGGAGCGCGACTGGGCTGTGCTCTCCCCACTTCGCGACCCAGGCTCCGGGCATCGTCTCGGGCAACTCCTGGTGGGAGAGGGCGGCCCAGAGCGCGGCCCAGGCCCTCGGGACGACGCGCCAGATGTCGTAGCCGCCGCCGCCCACCGCGACCCAGCGCCCCCCGCAGAGCTCGTGGGCGAGCTCGTGGATGCGGCGCGGCACGTGCTCGTAGATGCGGGTGGTGGCGGAGAGGTGGGTCAGGGGGTCGAGGGCGTGGGCGTCGCAACCGTTCTGGGAGATGATCAGGTCCGGACCGAAGCGGCGCAAGGCCTCGGGCAGCGTCTCCTCGAAGCACCCGATAAACGACGGGTCTTGAGTGAAGGGCTGGAGCGGGACGTTAACCGAGTATCCCACGCCTCCGTTGCGCCCCTTCTCTTCCACCCCGCCCGTACCCGGGAAGAGGTAGCGCCCGGACTCGTGTATCGAGAAGGTCAGAACGTCCGGGTCGTCGTAGAACATCCACTGCACCCCGTCGCCGTGGTGGGCGTCCGTGTCTACGTACGCGACCTTGATGCCGGGATGCTCCTCCTTGAGGCGCGCGATCGCCGCCCCCACGTCGTTGTAGACGCAGAAGCCGCTCGCCTTCGAGCGCAGCGCGTGGTGGAGCCCGCCCGAGACGCAAAGGGCGTGCTTCGCTTCCCCGCCCATCACCATCCGGCAGGCCCCGATGACGCCCCCCACGACGTGCGCGCAGGCCTCGTGCATCTCGGGGAAGATGGGGTTGTCCGACGTCCCCAGCCCGTATTCGAGAAGCTCCGAGAGCGGCGCCTCGTCGCGGCCTGCCTTCTGAACGCTCCTGACGTAGCTCAAGGAGTGGACGGTCGTAAGATCCTCGTCCGTCGCCGGCTCGGGGGAGGTGAACTCGCGCCCCTCCATAAGGCCCAACGCCTCGCAGAGCTCGATCGTCATCCGGACCCTCAGGGGGTTGAAGGGGTGCTCTCCCCCGAAGCCGTAGGCCTCGAGGCCCAGGTCGTGCACGAAGACGGACCGGCCGCTCAAAGCCCCTGCCCCGAACCATCCGGCGCGCTCGGCGGCCAGAGCACGGGGAATCCCGCCTCCTGCAAACTTCGGACCACCCCGGACGGGTTCATGGTGGCGATCCGGATCACGGCGACGCTTCGCGAACCCCCGTCGTCCTCGCTGGGGACGCTCAAGACGCTCACGATGTTGACGCCCTGGTCGCGGATGATCCCGGCGACCTCGGCCAGGGAGCCCGGCTCATTCGGGAACTCGACCTGCAGGCGGCTCCCCGGCTCGTGCGCCCCGACGAGGGTCACGAGCGCCGCCATCACGTCCGAGGCGGTGACGATGCCGACGAGCTCGTCCCCCTCGACGACGGGCAGGCAGCCGATCTTCCTCTCGTGCATCGCCATCGCCGCGTGTTCGATGGGGTCCTCCGGATCGGCCGTCGTGATCTCGCGGGACATCTCGTCGCCGATGCGGATCTTCTCCAGGGCCGCCGCCCTGTTCGGGTCACCCAGAGCCGGCGTCGCCAGGCGCAGGTCGCGGTCTGAGATAAGCCCGACGATCCTCCCCCCTTCGAGCACCGGGAGGTGGCGTATCCCCTTCTCCCGACACAGCTTGAGCGCCTCCGCCGCCGTCGTCTCCGGCGAGACCGTAATGACCTTCCGGACCATCGAATCCCGAACCAAAAGCATCTCTCGCCCTCCGAACACCCCGCACGACCGGCCGAAACTCCTCCTCGCAAGTATACGGACCGGCAAATGAGTAGCGCGCCACGAGGGCAGCTCCGGCGCCCTGTTGTAGTATGGGCGCATGCCCGAGGTCCTCAGCCAGCTTCTCGCCGAGCCCGCGACCGCCCTGGTTGGGGAGGGCTTCACCGGCGTCGACGCGGAGTGGTGGTGGGAGCGCCGCCTCGACGGCGGCATCGTGATCTGCCAGGAGTTCGACCCAGCCGCCACGATCCGCGAAATCGCCGGGAGGATCGACCGTCCCGTCCCGGAGGTGGAGACAGCAGCCCTCGGGGAGCTCGGCCTCGAAGACCTGGAGCCCGTCGTCTTGACGTTCGAGCTACCGGGCGCGACCGAGACGCGTGACGCCTTCCGGACGCTCGGCGAGCGCTCCCGCACGCCCGAAGGGCTCGCCGCCAACCTTCACCGCCGCATCGAGGAGGCGCTCCGCAAGGGTTAGGGGCGGGCTTGTCCGGGGTGAACCTCTCGACGATAGGGAGCAAAAAGAAGGCGCCCCCGGA
>JADDPR010000480.1 GCA_016781775.1 Rubrobacter sp.
ACGGCTTCAGGACGCACTTGATGGCGCCGTCCTGCTTTTTCTGGAAGATCTCGTAGCCTAAAGGGGCGTCCCGTAGGGGCATGGTGTGGGTCTTGAGGTCTTCGGTGCCCAGAGGGTCGTCGTCGCCCAGGAGCGGCATGATCTCGGGGACCCAGCGCCTCACGTTGGCCTGTCCCATGCGCACCTGCACCTGCATGTCGAAGAGGTCGCCGAGCGGGAACATCTGGATGGGCCCGGTGTACACGCCGCTGATGGAGAACGTCCCGCCGCGCCTCACGGCGGCCATGCAATCGCGCAGCGCACGCCTCTTGTCCAGCTGTATCTTGGTGGTCTGGAGCACCGAGTCGTACCACGACCCGCCTGCCTCCATCCCGACGGCGTCGATGACCGAGTCCGCCCCGCGCCCGTCCGTCATTTCGACGACGAGCCTGGCCGCATCCTCGACGGCGGAGAAGTCGACCGTCTCGACCCCATACTTCGCCGCGAGTGTTAGCCGCTCGGGGACCCTGTCCACCCCTATGACGCGTCCGGCCCCCCCATGCAGCGTGATCCTGGCGCACATCTGCCCGATGGGACCGAGGCCCCAGACCGCGAGCGTCCCGCCCTGGGGCACGTCGGCGTAGGCGACGGCCTGCCAGCTTGTCGGCAGCACGTCCGAGAGGTACAGGAAGCGTTCGTCGGGGGCGTCCTGGGCCTCCTCGGGGACCTTTATGGGGCCGAAGTGGGCCTGCGGCACCCGGAGGTACTCGGCCTGCCCGCCGGGGACGGCCCCGTAAGCGTGCGTGTAGCCGAAGAGGCTCGCCCCCCTGCCGCGTCCGAGCAGGTTGACCTTCTGGGCGAGCTTGCCGGTGTCGCGGGTGGTCTCGCACTGGGAGTAGAGCTGCTGCTCGCACATGAAGCAGTGCCCGCAGGAGATGTTGAACGGCACCACCACCCGGTCGCCGGGCTTGATGTGCTCGACGTCCCGTCCGACCTCCTCGACGATGCCCATCGGCTCGTGGCCGATGATGTCGCCCTCGCGCATGAGCGGGGTGAGCTTGCTGTAGAGATGGAGGTCCGAGCCGCAGATCGCGGTCGAGGTTATGCGCACGATCGCATCGGTCGGCCGCTGGATTACGGGGTCCGGGACGTTGTCTACCCGGACGTCTTCCTTGCCGTGCCACACCAGAGCCTTCATGGCTCCCTCCTCCCTACGCCGGTCAGAATCTCCCGGATCCTGAACGGCCCGCTCGTCTTCGGGGAGAGCGGCGGCGTGTCCAGCCCGGCCCCCTCCCTTATCCCCTTCAACTCGTCGAGCAGCGTCTCCCCCGCGTCGTGGCGGGGCGCCCAGCCGAGTTCCTGTCGGGCGCGGGTGGCATCCATGACCGGTATGCTCAGCGCGAGGTCCAGCCAACCCTCGGGCACGGGCTGGAGCCGGAGCTGCCAGCTCACGCGGGCGGCGGCGCGGGCGAGCCCAACCGGCACGGGCACGGGCAGGGCGCCGAAGACGCGCGAAAGCTCCTCGGGGTCCACGACGGGCTCGGTGGCGAGGTTGTAGGCCCCGCGGGCCTCCTCGTTCAGGAGCGCGAGTCGGTAGGCCTCCCCCACGTCGAACGAGTGAACCACCTGCGCGCGCAGCCCGCGTATCGACGGGACGAGGTTTATAAACTCGGGGCGGGCGAGAAACTCGGGGAAGAAGGGCCCCGCGAAGATACGCCGCTGCCCCTCCGCCGCCTCACTCTTGAAGGTCAGCGCCTGGCGCATCCTGACGACCCGTACCTCGGGGTGTTCGGCCCCGAACCGATCCAGCCTCCGCTCGACCTCGGCCTTCTGGCGCGCGTAGTACGAGGTAGGCGTGCCGCCCGTCGGCCAGCTCTCGTCCACCCTGCGGTCCTTTGGCCCCGGGGAGTACGCCCCCACCGAGGAGGCGTAGAGGAGCGCCGGTACCCCGGCCTCCGCCACGGCCCGAGCAGCCCGCATGCTCCCCTCGACGTTCACCATCCAAAGCTTGTTGAGGTCGCGGGAGGGCTGTATAAGCCACGCGAGCAGGACGACCGCGTCGGCGCCCCGCACGATCGGGACGAGGTCGTCCTTCGAGACGTCCGCCGTCGCCCACTCGACCTTTTGCATGCGAAGCCCGGGCCGGCGCCGTGCGACGCCGAGGATAGAGTCGACCCGGTCCTCGTTCGAGAGCGCCCGCAAGACGCTCGTCCCGACGTTCCCCGTGGCCCCGATGACTGCTACTCGCATGCCGGCTGCTTACCCCCCGTTCTTGCGGGCAAAACCGGGCAATGCCCGTAGTACCATCGCGGGTATTGTCCAGAGTGGGAGGGATCATCTTGCGTGTACTCGTGACGGGATCGGCGGGCAAGGTCGGCAGAGCGGTGGTGGCGGCGCTCCAGGAGAAGGGGCACGAGGTGAGGGCGACCGACCTCGTCCCCCCGGTCTTCGAGCGGCCGGAGGAGGGCGAGCCCGAGTACGTACAGGCAGACATCACCGACGCGGGCGATGCCTTCGCCGTGGTCCGTGGGATGGACGCCGTCGTCCACGCCGCCGCGCTGCCGGAGCCGACGCACAACCCGCCGCACGTCGTCTTCCACAACAACCTAATGGGCGTCTTCAACACCCTGGAGGCGACGATCCGGTTCGGGGTTGGGCGCTTCGTGAACATCTCCAGCGAGACGGTGCCGGGCTTCTTCTTCCCCGAGCGCGAGTTCCTGCCGGATTACGTGCCGGTCGACGAAGAGCACCCCATCCGGCCGCAAGACCCCTACGCGACCGCCAAATACTTCGGCGAGCTCCTGATGGACGGGGCGATCAGGAGGAGCGACATCCGCTGCATCTCCATCCGCCCCTCCTGGGTGCAGCACGAGGGGAACTACGAGCGTAACCTCGGGCCGCAGGTCCGCGACGCCTCGGTCCTCTCCCCCGGCTTCTGGAGCTACATAGACGTCTACGACCTCGCCGACGCGATCGTCCTGGCCGCCGAGTCCGACCTGCCGGGCCACGAGGTCTTCTACATAGCCTCCCCGGACAACGTCGGCGGCAGGCCGTTCGAAAAGATCGTCACGGAGTACTACGGGGATAAGGTCCAGCTGAAGAAGCCCCTCCCCCGCGAGGACGCCTCGGGCATCTCGATCGCCAAGGCCGAGGGGATGCTCGGCTACAGCCCCAGGCGCTCCTGGCGCGACTACCTGGACGAGGGCGGTAAGCTCAAGCCCGGCGCGAGCGAGGGTTTGTTCGCCTAGAACCAGCCCCAGGGAGGGCCGGGAGCGATCACCCGGCCCTCTCCTTCCTCCACTAGCGGCGTTCTACGTTGCGCTCCGTGGGGGCGGTGGACTCGGTGGTGGTGACGGTGTACCCGGCAGATTCGAGGGTCTCGGCGATGCTCGACGGGTCGGTGGTTTCGAGGCGCAGAACGATGGAGCGGTACGTCTCGCGGCCGGCGGGGCCCAGGAAGATGCTCGCGATGTTCACCTGGCGGTCTCGGATCTCGTCCGTGATCCCGGCGAGGGTCCCGGGCTCGTTCGGGACCTCCACCTCGATCCAGCTCCCTCCGGTCCCGGCCCCGGTAAGCTCGACGAGGGTGCGGACGAGATCCGTGGAGGTGATGATCCCCACGAGCTCTCCGTCGGCGACCACGGGGAGACCGTTGAAGTTACGCTCGTAGAGCACGCACGCCGCCTGCTCGATGGTGTCGAGCGGATGCGTCGTGACGACGTCCGCGGTCATGATCTCCCGGACGCGCACGTAACCCAAGGTGTTCTCCTGATCCGGCGTGGCCCGCGGCGGGCTAACGTCCCTGAGGTCCCTGTCCGAGACGATGCCGACGAGCTTCTCGCCCTCCACGACCGGCAGGTGACGAATCCCCCGCTCCCGGCACAACCCCCAAGCCTCGCCGACCCCGGCGTCCGGCCCGATCGTGACGACCTCTCTGGTCATGGCGTCCCTCACCCTAAGCATATTAAGACCCTCCCGAAGCGTGTCCGCAGAAGTACGTTTCGGAGCTTAGCAGCCCCGCCGACGGCGCGCCAGAGAACTTGCTCTGTAGGGCGTGGCGAGCGGTGTTAAGCTCGGGGCCTGTCCGTCGGGAGAGGGAGGATAGGCACATGCGCGCTTGGCGGGTACACGAGCTTGGAGAACCGAAGGAGGTCCTGAAGCTCGAGGAGATCGAGGGTCCGGGCGCCCCCGGTCCCGGCGAGGTCGTCGTCGAGGTCGAGGCGGCGGCGCTCAACTTCTTCGACATCCTCCTGTGCCAGGGCAAGTATCAGGAACGCCCCGATCCCCCCTTCACCCCCGGCGCCGAGGTCGCGGGCACGGTGGTCGAGGTGGGCGAGGGGGTTGGGATCAAGCCGGGCACCAGGGTGCTCGCCACCCCGCCCCTGCCCAGAGGGGGCTACGCCGAGAAGGTCGTCGCCCCGGCCGAGAGCGGCGTCTTCCCCATCCCGGAGGCCATGCCCTACGAGAAGGCGGCGGCGATGCACATCGTGTACCAGACCGCTTATATGGGCCTGCACCGCAGGGCCGGTTTGGAGGAGGGAGAGACGGTGCTGGTGCATGCCGGCGCCGGGGGTGTGGGGTCGGCGGCCATCCAGGTCGCGCGGGCGGCAGGGGCGCGTGTCATCGCCACCGCCGGGGGGCCCGAGAAGGTGAAGGTCTGCGAGGATCTCGGGGCGGACGTCTCGCTGGACTACCGGGAAGAAGACTTCGTCGACGCCGTGAAGCAGGCGACCGGCGGGCGCGGGGCCGACGTGATCTTCGACCCCGTCGGCGGCGACGTCTTCGACCGCTCGCGCCGGTGCGTGGCCTTCGAGGGCCGCATCCTCGTCGTAGGCTTCGCCTCCGGCAGGATCGCCGAGGCCCCCACAAACCACGCCCTCGTCAAAAATTACTCCGTCGTCGGCCTCCACTGGGGCCTCTACAACAAGGTCATGCCGGAGATGGTCGACAATAACCACGAAGCCCTCGTCGACCTCTACACGTCGGGCGGGATAGATCCCCTCGTCCACAAGACGGTTCCCTTCGGCGAGCTACCGGAAGCCCTGGAGCTCCTCGGGAGCCGCAAGACGCACGGTAAGCTCGTGACCTCGCCGCGGGCGTAGAGGAAGGGTGCCCCTAACCGTCGCGCTGCTCTTCGATGGGGGTGAAGGGTTGGCGGCCGGGGGGGACGAGCTCGAAGAGGTCGCCCTCGACCTTGACGGTCTGCCAGCCGGCCTTATAGAAGTGCTGGGCTCCGGCGCTCGGCTGGTCGAGGATGTAGACGGGGCGGTTCCTGTCGGCGGCCTCTTCGGCGGCGCCGACGCCGGTGTAGTCGTTGGTGCCCCAGCGGAGGTTCGCGGTCGCGCGGTCTATGTCGTCGGGCCAGACGAGGTCGGTGTAGCGGTGCCAGGAGGGGTACCAGGGGCTCACGAGGGTGAGGTCGCGGCGGCGGTTCTCGACGAGGACCATGTACCAGAGCGTGCTGCGGTGGTGCAGAATCGTCGAGTCCGGCAGGGCGTGTCCGGCGACGTCCTCGATGATCTCGCGTCCCTCAAGGTCGTTGCTGCGGTCCACCTTGCCGTAGTCGCTGCGGGTGTCGGAGAGCGTGAAGTAGAGGAGCGGGGCGAAGAGCAGGAGGACGGCGGCCGTTTGAAGGGCCGGTGAGGAGCCGATGGTAAGCCTCCGGACGCCCTCGAAGACCGCTGCGACCCCGAAGGCCATAAAGAGGGCGAGGATAAGGTAGGGCGGGATAAAGTACAGGAAGAAGTCGAAGATCTCGTACTCGATCGCGTAGGCGAGCCAGGTGAGGAAGAGGAAGCCGAGGAGGGCGGCGGAGGCCCTGTCCTTGAGGACCGCCATTATGGCCCCGAACATCGCGAGGAAGAGCAAGACCACGTGGAACTCGTCGCCCATGTAGCCCCCGAAGAACGAGAGCCTCAGGGGGATCAAGTCCGGCCCGAAGGTCCCGAAGACGCCCGTGAGGTTGCCGCCGTTCACCAGCTCCCAGAAACGCGCGGGCGTCGTGGGGTCCGCCTCGTTCATCGGCGGGTTCATCGAGGCGCGTATCGGCAGGTACAGGTAAGGCAGCAGACCGATCAGGAAGAGCCCCGCCCCCTTCAAGACGATCCGCCACCGCAGGAAGGTCCTCTTGTCCACGGCGAAGACGAAGATGGCGGCCCCCGGCAAGAGCAGCCCGCTCGTCACGTGGTGCGTCAGGGAGAGGCCCATAAGAAAACACGCGCCCAGAAGGTAACGGTCCCGCCTCGTGTCCCTCCACAGAAGGAGGAGAAGGAGGACGGAGGAGATAAACAAGGCGTTGAGGGTGTAGACCTCGGCGATGATCGCCTGGCTCCAGTACGTATCCCCGATACCGAAGGCCAGGGCGCCGACCCCGGCCCCGAGGATGCTCCCGGTCAGCCTCAACCCGACCAGATACAGCACGAAGACCGCCGCGCCGCCCATAATCGCCGAGAACAGGTTGATCCTGTAAGCGGGATCCCCTATCGGCAAGTACGAAAACAGGTGCCCCAGCATGGTATAGGTCGGGTAGCCCGTGGGGTGGGTTATGCCCAGGGTGGCCAGCTGCGCCTGGAACATCGCCGAATCGAGGAGGGTCGGCCGGTCGTAGTAGAGCACCGTCGGAGCGAGCGTTCTCAGGTAGAGAAAGAGCGCGAACCCGGCGACGAGAAGACCGACGATCGTCGTCCACGTCCTCCTGCTCGGTACGAGACCGGGGGGTACGGCGTATCCCCGCAGGAGCGGCTTACCCTTCTTCGATCGATCTTGCATACCCGCTTTCACTAGCGGCATAGCGTACCACAGTGGTTTCGGCCCTCAAGTACCCGAGGGCGCGACAAGCATGGCCAACGGGCTTCTCGCGTGCATAATCCCTTCGATCGAGGAGGAGCGACGGCAGCGGTCGGGCGGAGAGGCCGTTCCGGCCGCTGGAGCCCGAAGTCGATGGCGGCGCATCGCATGGTTCGGGCACATTGTCGGACATTTGGTGCGAGACAAGCTGTGTAGCTCTTCGCCGTGGCCGGACTGGCGTTTGTCGATGGGTTCAAGTAATGAGGAAGTTCCCGCGTGGCCGATACTCGGCTCTTGCGAGGTAGGGCCGAGAACATGCATCGACGGGCGGCCGGGCAGTCCCAACCGGGGTCGCATCGCGGGTAGGCTTAGAGCTCATGCTTGTAGGCCTCCGACGCTCGCGGGCGTGGCCGAACGGCTACAATCCGTGGTGTCGTTCTATCTTGGAGGCTTGGGGCGCGGTGCGAATTCTCGACGAACGTTGGAAGGGTCTGGCAGAGCGCGAGCGGTCGCTCCTGGAGGGCGTCGTCGATTTTCTGGAGGGGTTCGGCGCGCCGGGCGAGGACGTGGGGCTCGTTCGCCAGAAGCTCGAAGACCTCGAGGAGCTGTTCTTGCTCGTCGTGGTCGGGGAGTTCAACGCGGGGAAGAGCGCCTTCATCAACGCGCTGCTCGGGGCGGAGATCTCCACCGAGGGCGTCACCCCCACGACGGACCGCATCACCGTGTTGCGCTACGCGGAGAGCCCGGAGGACCGTGAGCGCAGGGAGGGTGTCCTGGAGAGGGGTTACCCCAACGACTTTTTGCGCGAGGTCGCCATCGTGGACACGCCGGGGACCAACGCCATCATTCGCCACCACGAGGAGCTCAGCCGGAGCTTCGTTCCGAGAAGCGACCTCGTCCTCTTCGTTACCTCGGCGGACAGGCCCTTCACGGAGTCCGAGCGCGGGTACCTGGAGCTTATCCGCGACTGGGGCAAGAAGATCGTGTTGGTCGTGAACAAGGTCGACCTCCTCAGGGGCGACGAGGACCGCGAACAAGTCCGCTCTTTCGTGGAAGAGGGCGTCCGCTCGATGCTCGGCTTGAAGCCGCCGATCTTCTTCGTCTCCGCCTACCTCGCCCGTAAGGCGAAGGCCTCGGGCCCCGGGAGCCTGGAATCGGACGCGCTCCTCAACGCGAGCGGGTTCGCGGAGCTCGAGGGCTACGTGAGGGGGCTCCTGGACGAGGAGGGCCGGGTGCGGCTCAAGCTCGAGAGCCCGCTGGGCGTGGTCGAGGAGCTCGTCCGCCGCTACGGGCTCGCGGTGAACGAGCGTCTGGGCCTCCTGGAGGACGACTTCAGGATGTCCGAGAACGTAGAGTCGCAGCTCGAGGCGTACACCGAGGACATGCGCCGGGACTTCGAGGCGCGCCTCGCGGAGATGGAGAACATCGTTCTTCGGCTGAGCGAACGGGGCGACGCATGGCTCGAAGAGAACATCCGGCTCCTGAACGTGCGGGAGTTGATCCGTCAGGAGAAGGTCCAGGAGCGCTTCAAGGACGAGGTGGTCGCCGACACCGAGAACCTTATAGACGAGCGGGTTCAGGAGCTTATCGACTGGATGGTCGACCGGAACCTCAAGCAGTGGCGGGGCGTCGTGGATTACGTGAACCGCCGGCGCCAGGCGCGCTACGACGAGCACATCATCGGCGACGTCGGCGACAACTTCGAGTACAACCGCAACCAGCTTCTGCAGTCCGTCGGCAGGAACGCCCAGGACGTCGTCCGGCGCTACGACCGGGATCGCGAGTCGGCGGAGCTCGCCCTCTCCATACAGGACGCCGTCACCCGGACAGCCGCCTCGGGGGCGGGCGCTCTGGGCATCGGGGCGCTCGTGGTCACCCTGTTCACGACGCGCTTTCTCGACGTTACCGGCCTCATCGCCGTCGCCATCCTGGGCGGCTACGGCCTGTTCGTCCTGCCGAACAGGCGCCGGAAGGCGCGGGCGGAGTTCGCTCAGGAGACGGAGGCCCTGCGCGTACGCCTCGTCGAGGTGGTGCGCCGGCAGTTCGAGACGGAGCTCGCGCGCTCGGTCGAACGCATGCGCGAGGCGATAGCCCCGTATACGCGCTTCGTCCGCACGGAGCACGCCCGCATGTCCGAGGCCAGGGGCTCCCTCTCCGGCATCACCGAAGAGGTGGAAGCCCTGCGCGCGGAGATCGGCGCGCCCGGCGTACGCTCTTCCTGATGCGCTAACGAAAATAGTATTGCCCCGTCTAGGGCGGGCATGTACTATGCATGAGCCCGGTGGCCCGCAGAGTGCGAAACCTTTGTGGATTCCCCCTCCAAGCCGCCGGGCATCTTCTCCCAAGCATGACGCCGCAGGACCCATCTCTCCTACCGCGCCTTCTGGCCTCCCTGCGTACGGTTCCCTCCGCAAGCGTATTTCGGACGAGCGTCAAGGCGTGGGTCGATAGCCCTCCGCGGAGCCGACGCCGCGGGGGTCGGCTCCCCCGGTGAAGCGGGTCGGATCGCCCCTTTCGTCGTATTCGACCGTGAGGGCGTGGGCGTTGCCCAGAGCGGCGGTCGCGGGGCGCACGTTGTGGCCGCGGGCGAGGAGGTCGTCGCGGACGGGCTGGCTTATGCCCTCCTCGACGGCGAGGATGTCCGGGATCACGAAGCTCATCCTCGGGGCCGAGAGCGCATCTTGCACGTCCATGTCGAACTCGATCATATTGACCAGCATCTGGGTCGTGGTCTGGGGGATGGTGCGTCCGCCGGGGGTACCCAGGGCGATCGCGGGCCGCCCGTCGCGCAGCACGATGACGGGGCAGAGGGAGTAGAAGCTTTTCCTGCCGGGTTTGATGTCGAAGACGTTGCCCGCCGGCTCGAAGCGGCTCCAGGCGGTGGCGTCGTTGAGCCAGAGGCCGGTCCCCTGGGGCATGACCTTGCTCCCGAAGACGTTGCCTAAAGTCTGGGTCGCGCTGACGACGTTTCCCTCCCCATCGGCGACAGCGTAGTGGGTGGTGTAGCCCCGGGAGTTCGCCTGCGCATCGGCCGCAGGACCGGTCGGCGTGTAGCCCGTCGGGGAGCAGGATGCCACGGAGTCCACGGCGACCGGCGGCTCGTAGGGGCCCGCGTAGTAGGGGCTTATGCTCGCCGCCTGCTCGGCCCAGTAATCCTCTGAGAGCAGGAGGTCGAACGGCGGGTCGGCGGCGTACCGCCGGGCTAGCTGCGCGCCCTGCTTCGAGGTCTCGGTGAGGGCGTGGAGGTAGCCGGGGGTGTTGTGGTCTTCGGGGGAGAGGTCGAGGCGGCTCATCACCCCGAGCCTGAGGAGCATGCCCCAGGCGGTCGAGGGCGGCGAGCCCGTGACGACCTCGCTTCCGCGGTAGTCGATGCTCGTGGTCTCCAGCCACTCGGCGCGGTTCTCACGTATATCCTCGAGGGTCAGGAAGCCTCCGCCCTCCCCGACCGTCTCGGCCATCACTTCTCCCAGGGCGCCTCCGTGCACGGCGTCGGCGCCTTCGCGCTGAATGAGACGTAGGGAGTTCGCGAGGTCGCGTTGGACGAGGAGATCGCCGGCCGCGAGCGGGACGCCGGCCCCGCCGTAGATCTCCCGGGCGTTCTCGGGGAAGGCGGGGTACTCCGAGGCGATCCAGGAGGCCATAACGCCGTCCACCGCGACGCCGTCCTCAGCGTACCTTATGGCGGGCTCGAAGAGGCGCCCCCACTCGAGCTCGCCGTATTCCTCGAAGAGCTTCTCCCAGGCGTCCACGTTGGCGGGCGCCGAGACCGTCAACGCCCCGCACCGGTTGGACTCGTAGCCCGGGGTCGGCGGGCGGAAGACGGAAGGGTCCGTGCTCGCCGGGAATCGGCTCCCGGCTTCGAGGTAGCGCGTCTTCCCCTCCTCCGCGTCGTAGACGACGATGGCACCGTAACCACCCGCGCCGCTCATCATCGGTTCGACGACGTTCAGGGTGGCGGCGACCGCGACCACCGCATCGAAGGCGTTGCCGCCGTCGGCGAGGACCTCGAGCCCCGCTTGCGTTGCGAGCGGGTGGGCCGAGCTGACCATCCCGTCTGCGCCAACCGCGGGCGCGTCCGGGGTGTTCGCGGTCGCCTCCACTGCCGGTCTCGCCGGGGGCTCGGGCTCCGTCTCGGCGACGGCAGTAGTCGTGGCCGTGGGCGCCTGAACCGTCCCTGAGGTGGTTGCGCTCCGCGTCAAGGCGCCCTCCGCTGCCGGCCTTTCGCGGGACGCATCCTCGGGGGCCGCGGGCCCTGCGCCTCCGCAAGAGCTCAGAAGGCCAAGGACCATCACGATGGTGAGCATCTTCCTCAAGTTGCGCGCTCCCGGATCTCTGGACGCGTATCGTCGCGCGTGCCGCCCCTCCCGTGCGAGACACGGCTAGTTATAGCCCATCCCTCGCAAAACCCCGTACGCCGTCGTCCGGGCCCCGTTGTAGACTTGGGCGCTTCACAGCCCATGCACGATTAACAGGAGGATCTAGGAGAAGATGGCGGATCGCACGACAAAGGAACGCAAGCTCATGGCCCTGATGGTCAACGACCTCGGTATCGCGTACATCGAGGAGCCGGAGATGAAGCGGATGAACGAGGAGATACACGGCCTCTCGGAGGAGGAGCTCGACGGGACGCTCGCCTCCCGCCTCGGCCTCCCCGACCCGTCGGACGAGGAAGCCCTGGATTTTGCCCTGGCCGGCGTACAGGAGCCCGAACGCCTCTCCGAGGGCTTCACCGGCGCCCCCGATATGAGCCATCAACCCCGGCCGGAGGAGCGCGAGGGCTAGCTTCGGGCCCGTACGCCGACGCCCCGGGCCTTACCCGCCGCCGGGGTCGCGTTTAGAGTGCGGGGAGGGGCGGCAAATACTCCTCCGGCGATAGATCGGGGGGAGTCGTTTGAGCATATGGGTGATCGGGGCTGGCTTCGGGAGGACGGGGACGACGTCCCTCGAGGCCGCGTTGGAGGAGTTGGGCTTCGGCCCGTGCTACAGCATGGAGAACGCTCTCGAGAGCCCCGAGCAGGTAGAGGCGTGGGAGGCGGCGTCCCGTGGCGAGCCCGTGGGCTGGCAGGCGTTGCTGGAGGGCTACCGCTCGACCCTGGACTGGCCGGCCGCCTCCTTCTACGAGGAGCTCATGGAGGCGTACCCGGGGGCGAAGGTTATCCTCACGGTCCGCGACCCCGAGGTCTGGTACGAGAGCACCCTGAACACCATCTACGGCGTGCCCAGGAGCGTCTACGCCTCCCCCGTCCTCTCTCTGCTGGGGCTCTTCGCGACCCGGACGAGGCGCGCCACCCAGGTGACGGAGGGCGTGATCTGGGAGGGCACCTTCTCCGGCCGGTTCGAGGACAAGGAGTACGCCATCGGAATCTTCGAACGCCACAACGAGGAGGTCAGAGAGCGCGTCCCGCCCGCGAAGCTCCTGGTGTACAGCGTGAAGCAGGGCTGGGAACCCCTCTGTGAGTTTCTCGGCGTCGAGGAGCCCGTAGACAAGCCCTTCCCCCACCTCAACGATACGAAGTCTTTTCTGGGAGAGGTCCGACGCCGTTTCGTTCTCCCCGTGGCCATCCCGGTTGTCGGTCTCACGATAATCGGTCTGGAGATCCTGAAGCGCAGGCGCCTCAAGTAAGGTCCAAAGCCCGTCAGTCTCCCAACTCCCCGAGCCTCCGTTCGAGCTCTCCGATGCGGGCTTCCAGTTCGGCGATGCGGGCGTTCTTCTCGCGGTTCTTCTCGCGCCAGCGGTTGCGTATCTTTTTCTCGAAGGCCACCGAGGACTTCAGTACCGCGCGGTAGCGCGCCTCGATCTCGGCCTTCTCCCTCTTCAGGCGTTCCTCTTCCCCCACGGCCCGCAAGTGTACACGAACGAGGCGAGGGGCCCGCCTCCCTGCGTTTATGGGGAAACAGCGCCGGGGATAGATGTTGCGCTAATCGTAGTTTTTGTAAGCATGTCGCGAATAGGAGGAGAATCGTGGCCTACAGCGTAATCGTTTGGCTCGTCGACCCCGGCAAGCACCCGCAGCAGGACGAAGAAGAAGAGCGGGCCCAAGCCGGCCGCGATCATGCCCCCGGCGCGCACACGGGCTCTACGGTCGGGTACTCCCTCCCGAGGATGAGGTACGGGGTCTACGAAAACCAGCAGGACGCGGAGGGCGCTCTGCAGGAGATCTCCAATCACCTGCAGCAAAACCAACCCCTGCGCATCACCTCCCAGGCGCACCGGCAGTGGTTGATCCCCGCCGACAGGGTGCATTACGTGGTCTGCGAAGAGGTCACGCGACCGAAGGACCAGCAGTAGCGTAAGGTCAACCCCCGCAAACAAAAGTCGGGAACCTCCCCCCGCCCGGAGAGGTTCCCGATGCTCCTATTATACCATGCATTACAGTCGAACTACCTCCTACCGGAGATAATTGCCGG
>JADDPR010000184.1 GCA_016781775.1 Rubrobacter sp.
CACTACCCAACACACCCTTTTCGGACGGTCTCTCTCGGCAGCAGGGTGAATAGGGGCACGAGGAAGGGGCGGGCTGCTAGAAGCCCCTTGCGCTCGGACCATAGCCCGGATACGTTTGTATCGTCACAGAACGACCGCCGTCGGGGCGGAAGACCCGCAGAAGGAAGGTAGGGCGACCATGTCAACGCAAGACACAGCGAACGGCGCGTCGGCGGCCCCTTCGGGGGAGGGCGTGTCCGACTCGTCGTATTCGTTTACGGGCGGCTGCGCTTGCGGCGCGATCCGCTACGAGTGTTCCTCGGAACCGGTGTTGTCCTTCAACTGCCACTGCCTCGATTGCCAGAAGGCCAGCGGCAGCGCGTACGCCTCGTGCCTGATGGTGCCCGCGGCCGATTTCGGGCTAACGGGCGAACCCAAGTACTACACCGTGACGGCCCACAGCGGACGCCCCATAGAGCGGGGCTTCTGCCCCGAGTGCGGCTCCCAGGTGTTGGCCAGATTGCCCCACACGCCCCGCATAGTCATCCTCCATGCCTCAAGCCTGGACGACCCGAGTCGGCACAGGCCGGCCGTGGACATGTTCGCCTCCCGCGCCCAGCCGTGGGACCACATGGACCCGGAGCTGCCGAAGTTCCCCGAACTGCCCCCGCTGCCGGACTCGCCGCTGTTCGAGGTACGGCAGCCGTAACCCCACCTCCCTTTCTTCGGCCGATGACGCGCTTAGCGCGGTCCGACAAGTGGAACCGCGATGACGCTAGCGTAGGAAAGCTCCCACAAGGAGGGCCGGGGCTGCTACGCCCCGGCCCTCCTTCGCCGCGTACCGCTACCCGTGGAAGCAAACCCATAATACCGGCGGGCCGTATTATGCCCCGCCTCCGTAGCGCCATCGGGCCGGGGCTATGCGGCTTCCGGGAAACTTTTGCTCGCCCACGAATCGAGCATGCTTCGGCGTTAGGAGTGTGGGTAGCATCCGGACAGAATCGTCCGTCACCTTCGCGGAGCCAATCGGAGCCCAAACAACGCTCTCTCGGTCGCGATACAGTAGCGCAACGCATGGTTCCGGGAGGGACGTAGTGCGCAAAGGGACCGGTGAGCTTCCTAGGACGCCCGTCGGCCCTCGTAGGACGGGGCCTCCGCCGGGAGCACTTCGCGGACGCCGTCGTACCTCGGGTGGCCCAGCCCCTCCGGCTCCTTCCGTGCCTACCGCCGATTCGGGCCGCGGGCCGCGGACCAGCGCTTGACGGTCTCTTGATCGCGCACCTCGTCCGCCGGGGTGTCCCCGGAAAGCAGCTCGCGGTCCTCCGGCGTGAGGACGTCCCTACCCGTCATGCAAGAGAGCCGGAGGTTGTGTCGTGCCAGCTCCCTGCTCCTGGCCGCGAGGAACTCCTCGCGCGTCGGGGCACGCCCCTCTCGCGTGGTGTGATGGCCTCCTCCCGACACGCCGACATGGTAACCGACCCGTCGACGTGCCGAGCGCTCGACCCTTTCGGTTTCCCGATGCTAGAGGGACTTGGACAAACGGCTTTCGGTGGTTCTGGCGCCGTACCTCGTGTAGTCCTCCGCCCTGCGGACCCGCTCGGAGACGATGCGCCCGCCGTGCACGGTCGCGCCGAGCACTAGTCCCGCGCTTATCAGCACCACGTCCTTTATCACGTACTGGCCTTCCAGCGTGGGCGCGTGGAACGGCCCGCCGAAAAGCTCTCCGGGGAAGAGGAAGAGCGGCGACATGGCGCCTATCATCTGGAAGCCCAACAGCGCCAGCACGAGACGCATGCGCCTTCCCGAGATCAGGCCGAGGCCGATCGTGCACTCCAGGGCCGCGATCACGACGATGCTCAACCCCGCCGGGACCAACCCGAAGGAGAGCACGTCCGTCGTCCGGGTCGCCAGGTCCTGCGCCGGGCTGAGGCCGGGGACGAACTTCAGCACGCCGAAGAAGAGGAAGATCGCCCCCAGGCTGACGCGCAGCAGCCAGAGACTGTGGGCCACCAGCCACGTCGTGAAGCGCATCTCCGTGCGGTGGAGCTTGAAGCGTAGGTTCTTCACGTTGGGTCCTCGAGTCCTCGGAGGGTGTTGGTAACAAAGGTTACGGATGCTGTGGCGAGGAGGATCACCCGCGCCCAATCGCGCGGTAACGGGAACTCTTCGTCGTGGGGAACCCGAGGGACGATCCCGTCCGAATACCACCCACACCCGAACTTTAGAGAACAGGAATCGGAAAACCAGCCGGGTGGCCTTGGTCCGGTAGCTATACTGCCCGGCTGTGGAGGGGGTGCCCGTATAGGCAGATTGGTCCTCGCTCGGGCGGGGCATAGAGTTCGGGTCGGCACCGGCAAACTCTGAGAAGGAAGCGACATGGCTCAACCGAACCCCATCGAGCTGCAGAAGGCCCTAGGGGGCATGGACTATCCGGCCTCCAAGGAGGAGCTCGTCAAGCACGCCGAGGGGAAGGGCGCCGACGATGAGGTGCTCTCCTTTCTGCGGAACCTCCCCGACAAGAACTACGAGACCCCCGCTGCCGTCAACAAGGAGATGGGTTAGACCGCGATTCCCGGGCTTAGGCTATCCTCACCATGAGGACCGAAGCCCTTCGTGGCACGTATCATGCCCCGCCGCCGTAGCGCCATCGGACCGGGGCCACGCGGCTTCCGGTAACGTTCACTCCCGGCAGGTGGGTGAATAGGGGCATGAAGAAGCGGCCGACTCCCCGGAGTCCTTAGAGACCGGGGAGTCGGCCGCTTCCATGACGGATGGGTCCTAGTAGGTCGGTTCTTGCCCCGAAGTGAGGGTCTCGCCGGATTGCTGTTGCTGCCCCGGCGAAGGGATGGCGCCCAGCTGTTGCATCAGGCCCAGGGTGTCCAGGTTCGCCCAACGCTCCACCGCCTTGCCTTCGGCGACGCGGGCGATGATCATCCCCGTCACCGAGAAAGGCTTGCCGGACGGGGGCATCCCCATGAACGGTCCTTGATGAGTACCCTGCATCGTGTAGCGGAACGCCGCTTTGTCCCCCTCGCTGAGGATGTCTTCGAGCGTGAGGTGCAGATCGGGGAAGGCGTCACGGATCGCGCCGACGGCTTGTCTGTAGCCTTCGGCGCCTGGGCCCTGCCCCGGGAAGGGAGTATGGTCGACGTAGTCGGGGGCGAAGTAGCGGTCCACGGCCTCCACGTTCCCCTTGT
>JADDPR010000390.1:0-10595 GCA_016781775.1 Rubrobacter sp.
GAAGAGCACGCCGCCGGGCTCTCGGAAGTAGATCGAATGGAAGTACTGTCGGTCGAGAACCGGGGTGACGTCGAGGCCCCGAGCCTCGGCCTCACCGCGCCAGGCCTCCTCCGTCTCGTCGTCCGGCGCCCGCCATGCGACGTGGTGCGTCGTCCCGACCGCGGTCTGCCCCGACGCCCCGTCGGGCACCCCTACGACGTCCACGAAGCTCTCGCCCCCGGCCGTGGCGTACCGGGCGCGGCCGTCCTCCTCCCCGACCTTCTCGAAGCCCAGGAAGCTCGTGAGGAGGTTCTCCGTCCGGTCGGGGGCGGCTTCGAGGAGGGTGACGCCGGAGATCTTGCGTATCGCGTGTTCGCCGGAGACGGTGCTTCCCGGCCAGGAGGAGGGTGCTCCGTCCAATCCCGGCCGCGCGACGATCTCGATTTCGAGCCCGTCCGGGTCCTCGAAGGCGAGGACGGTCTCGTCGAAGCGGCGCGCGCGGGCTCCGAAGCGGACGCCGTGCTCGACGAGGCGCTGCGTCCAGTATCCGAGGGAGTCCTCCGCCACCGCGAAGGAGGTCGTCCTGATCTGTCCCGCTCCGCTCCGTCCGCGAGGCGCCCCGGGCCAGGAGAAGAACGTCATGATCGTACCGGGGGTGCCGCCAGCGTCGCCGTAATAGAGGTGGTATGAACTCGGGTCGTCGAAATTCACGGTCTTCTTGACGAGCCTGAGCCCCAGGACGCCCGCGTAAAAGTCGACGTTCTGCTGCGGGTCGCCGGCTATGGCCGTAACGTGGTGCGCCCCTGCGAATTTTATGGCCATCTGTTCTTGCCTCCGCGTCGTATACGAAAGTCCGTTGACGATTCAGTCTAGCGCAGCGTGCCCGGTTCGGCGGCGAACCGAAGGTGTTAGAGTCCGGGCGTGGGGAGGAAGAGCGTCGGGCAGACTTTCCTGGAGGGGTTGCGGCGTGCCCCCGTCGTGCCCGCGGTGAGAGGACCGGACGACGCGCTGCGGGCCGCCCTCTCGGGGTGCCACGCGGCGGTCTTCGTGCTCGGCGGCGACGTCTTCCGGGTGCTCGAGGCGATCGAGGGGGCGGCCGGCGAGAGGCCCGCCGTGTGCGTCAACGTCGACATGGTCGGCGGCATCTCCGCCGACGCGAGCGGCCTGCGGTTTCTCGCCGGGCGGGTCGAGGGGATCATCTCGACCCACCGGCACGTTATAGAGCTCGCCAAGGGGCTGGGCCTCGTCGCGATACAGCGCCTCTTCGCCATAGACTCCGGGGCGGTCGAGCGGGGGACGCGCCTGATCGGCCGGGCCGACCCCCACTGCGTCGAGATACTCCCCGCCCTCGCGCTCCCCGAGGTCCTCGCTACGCACCCCGGGCTCCTCGAACGCCCCGTACTCGCCGGCGGGCTGCTCAAGAGCGAGGCCGACGTCGCGGCCCTGCTCGCCGCCGGAGCCAGCGGAGTCTCCACAAGTCACGAGGGGCTCTGGCGCCCCCGCGGCTTCCGTAAACGCCGCTGAAACTTACGCTTGACGCGGATTTTTAGCCCGCGTAGAGTGTCCGCGGAAGACAAAAATGCATCGCGGGCACAGAGATATCAGAGAGAGCCTCGCACGGGAAGGAGAGCATCTGGCCGCCGAAACGGCCAGGGCGCCGGCCGTGCGGGGCTTCGCTTTTGGGAGGTGAGGCCGGGGAGCGTAGGGCGCAGCACAGCCGTACAGGGGAAAGGGACGGAGGAAAGGACGCGGTATGGCAGGAGATTACGTTCTGGCGATAGACCAGGGGACGACGGGGACGACGGTGCTCGTCTTCGACCACGACGCGACGCTCGTGGGCAGGGCTTACTCGGAGTTTACGCAGCACTACCCGAAGCCCGGCTGGGTCGAGCACGACGCGGACGAAATCTGGCGGGTCTCGATGCGCGTCGTCGGGGAGGCCCTGGGCGACGCCCAGATAAGTGCCCGCCAGCTCGCCGCCATCGGCATCACCAACCAGCGCGAGACCGCCGTGATGTGGGACCGTAGCACCGGCGAGCCCGTCCACAACGCCATCGTCTGGCAGGACAGGCGTGGCGCCGAGATCTGCGGCAAGCTCTCCGAGCAGGGCTACGACGGCACCGTGCGCGACAAGACCGGATTGACGATCGACGCCTACTTCTCCGGATCGAAGATCAAGTGGATGCTCGACAACGTCGAGGGCCTCAGGGAGCGGGCGGAGAACGGCGAGATCGCCTTCGGCACCATCGACTCCTGGATGGTCTACAAGCTCACCGGTGGCAACGCCCACGTTACGGACTACTCCAACGCTTCGCGCACCCTCCTCTACAACATCTTCGACCTCAAGTGGGACGACGAGCTTCTCGACATGCTCACCGTGCCGCGCGCGGTCCTGCCCGAGGTGAAGCCCTCCTCCTACGTCTACGGCAACACCGACCCCGACGCCTTCTTCCAGGCCGAGGTTCCGGTGGCGGCGGTCATAGGCGACCAGCAGGCCGCCCTCTTCGGGGAGGCCGCCTACACCAAGGGCCTCGCCAAGAATACCTACGGCACCGGCTCCTTCGCCCTCATGAACACCGGCTCCGAGCCGATGAGGAGCGAGGGCGACCTCCTCACCACCATCGCCTGGGGCATCGGCGACGAGCCCGTCGAGTACGCCCTCGAAGGGGCGATCTTCGTCACGGGCGCCGCCGTCCAGTGGCTGCGCGACGGCCTCGGCATCATCCAGCAGGCCGCGGAGACCGAGGAGCTCGCCCGGAGCGTCGACTCCAACGAAGACGTGTACTTCGTCCCGGCGCTCGTGGGCCTCGGGGCCCCGCATTGGGAGCCGTATGCTCGCGGCACCGTCGTCGGCATTACTCGCGGTACTACGAAGGCGCATCTGGCTCGGGCGGCGCTGGAGAGCATGGCCTACCAGACCAAGGACGTCGTCGACTCGATGGAGAAGGACTCGGGGATCAAGCTGCCGGGCTTCAGGGCGGACGGCGGGGCGGCCTCGAACGGCTGGCTTATGCAGTTTCAGGCTGACATCCTCGGGGTGCCGGTCGAGGTGCCGGAGATCACGGAGACCACCGCTCTGGGATCGGCGTACCTCGCGGGGCTCGCGACCGGTTTCTGGACGGACCGCGACGAGCTCGCCGCGAAGTGGAAGCTCGCCAACCGCTACGAGCCCCAGATGAGCGACGAGGAGCGGGAGCGCCTGCACGGGCGCTGGAAGGAAGCGGTCGAGCGTTCCAAAAACTGGGCGGCCGAGGCCGTCGAGTCGCCGATCCAGTAGCGAGAGGAGCGCGATGAAGAAGGTCATCAACGCCCCGGAGAACGTCGTTGCCGACATGCTTCGGGGGATGGAGCTCGCCCACGGCGGGATGCTTCGCGTGATCCACGACTTCGGCGTCGTCGTCCGCGCCGACGCCCCGGTTCAAGGAAAGGTCGCCCTCGTTAGCGGGGGCGGCTCCGGGCACGAGCCGACCCACGGCGGCTACGTCGGCCCCGGGATGCTCGACGCCGCGTGCGCCGGCGCGGTATTCACAAGCCCTACCCCCGAGCAGATGCTCGAGGCCTCCAAGGCCGTCGACGGTGGGGCCGGGGTGTTCTACGTCGTCAAAAACTACACCGGCGACGTCCTCAACTTCGAGATGGCCGGCGAGCTCGCCGAGGCCGAGGGGATCCAGACGGACTACGTCATCACCAACGACGACGTCTCGGTCGAGGACTCGACGTACACCACGGGTCGGCGCGGGATCGCCGGCACGATCTTCGTCCACAAGATCGCCGGGGCCGCCGCAGACGACGGCAAGGACCTCTCTGGCGTGGGGGAGATAGCTTCCAGGGTCAACGCCAACATGCGCTCGATGGGAATGGCGCTCACGAGCTGCACCCCGCCCGAGTCCGGCGAGCCCATCTTCGAGATCGCCGACGACGAGATGGAGATCGGGATGGGCATCCACGGCGAGCCCGGCATCGAGCGCAAAAAGATAGAGCCGGCCGACCAGATCGTGGACCAGATGCTCGGGAAGATCCTCGGCGACACGGTGGACTTCACGGGCTCGGAGGTCGCCGTGATGATCAACGGCCTCGGCGGCACGCCGCTCATGGAACTCTACACGGCCTACGCCCACGTCGCGGACGTCCTGAAGCGCGAGGGCGTCGCCGTCTGGAGGATGCCCTATATAGGGGAGTACATGACCTCCATCGAGATGGCGGGCTTCAGCATCACGCTCCTCAAGCTCGACGAAGAGATGAAGGGCTACCTCGGGGCGCCCTGCAGCGTCGCGGCGGGACGACCGTTCTAGGGGACCGGCGGGGAAGCCGGAAGGACAAAGGGGAAAGGGAACTACATGGAATTTAGCTGGTTGACGTTGATCGCCGCCTTCGGGGGCGGCCTGTTCGGGGCGGCCATCGGGGCGTTGCCGTCGTTTATTTTCACCGGGTTTACGGTGCTGGTCGGCGTGGCTATAGCCTTCGCCGGCAGCGACTACGACTTCCTGACCAACGTGGCCTTCGGCCCGGTCTTCGGCCCGCACATCGGCTTCGCCGGTGGGGCCGCCGCGGCCGCCTTCGCCGCCCGCAGGGGGACGCTCGACTCCGGAGGTCGGGATATAGCGACGGGTCTCGCGGGGCTCGGCGACCCGGCGCCGCTCCTCGTAGGCGGGGCCTTCGGGGTGCTGGGCTACCTCATACAGTACTTTCTCATGTCGGTTCTGAACCTCGGCTCCTTAACGGACGCCATAGCCCTCACGGTCTTTATCTCCGCCATCATCGTCCGGCTCGTCTTCGGCAAGACGGGCCTCTTCGGCTCCCTCGACGATGATTCGCGGCGGCGCGGCCGGTTCAACCCGGGCGGAGATCGGGCCTGGGTCGCCTACCAGCAGGGCTGGGGCCAGGCTGCTGTCATAGGGCTCGGCGTCGGCGCTTTCTCTGCGTTTCTGGCCATAAGCGTCGCGCAGGCCAACCCCGACCTGGCCCCGGCCGGGGCGGTGATCGGGTTCGGGATCACGGCGGCGTCCCTGATCTTCCTGCAGTTCGGCGCGACGATCCCGGTGACGCACCACATGGCGCTCCCCGCGGCGGTCGCGGCGGGCGTGGCAGCGCCTCTTGGGATCGGCCCCGCGCTTATCATCGGCATCCTGGGCGGCATCCTCGGGGCGATCGTCGGCGAGCTCGCCTCCAGGCTCTTCCTGATTCATGGCGATACCCACATAGACCCGCCGGCGACCGCGATCTGGATTATGACGTCGGTCTTCCTGATCGGCGCACTGATTTTTGGCTGAGGGAGAGAGAACAAGGGAGGCGCGGTCCCGGAGGGGAGGCCCGGACCGCTCCGTAGCCTCCAGGCGCGTGGCGGTATTTGTGGGCGCGACGCGCGGGGACCGCAACCCCGCCGGGGACGCCGATGGCTGAACGCCCCGCCTCCGTCGTCGAGGCCTTTGTCAGCCACGCAGAGCGCGCCCCCGAGAGGACGTGCCTCTTCTTCGAGGGCGACGAGTGGGGCTACGGCCGCCTGCTCGAGCGGGCCGAGGGCTTCGCGGCGGCCCTGGGAAGCAGGGGGATTTCGAAGGGCGAGCGCGTCGCCCTCTTCCTCGGCAACAGCCCGGACTTTCTCGCGGCCTACCTCGGCACCCACCTCGCGGGCGCCGTGATCGTGCCGGTGAACACCGCCTACACGCGGACCGAGCTCCGCCACATCTTCGACGACGCGGGCGTGCGCCTGTGCCTCACCGACGCCGAGAGGCTGCCCGAGGTGGAGAGGGTGCGCGGAGATCTGCCGGAGCTCGAGACCGTGGTCGGGGTGAGGGAGGATCTGGAGGAGTTCCTGGATGCAGGGGGAACGTACGAGCGAGCGCTCCCGGACGGCGACGACCTGGCGACGATCGCCTACACCTCCGGGACCACGGGGAGGAGCAAGGGGGCGATGCTTCTTCACCGCAACCTCGTCGCCAACGTCCGGGCGGTCTGCGAGGCGTGGCGCTGGGGATCGGAGGACCGCCTGCTCCTCACCCTCCCGCTCTTTCACACGCACGGCCTGACCGTCGGTGCTCACGGCACGTTCTTTATGGGGGCGAGCGCGGAGCTACACCGCAGGTTCGACGCCGACAGGGTCTACGACGCGTTGCTGGCCGGCGAGACGACGATGTTCTTCGGCGTGCCCACGATGTACGCGCGCCTCCTCCGGGAGGCGCGAGCTCGTGAGGAGCGCCCCGGCCCCCTGAGGCTGTACGTGGCCGGGAGCGCGCCGTTGAGTCCCGGGGCTTTCGCGGAGTTCGAGGAGCTCTTCGGGGAGCGCATCCTGGAGCGGTACGGGATGACGGAGACCGGGATGAACCTCACGAACCCCTACGACGGCGAGCGGAGGCCGGGGACGGTAGGGGGGCCTTTTCCCGGTCAGGAGGCGCGGGTGGTAGGCGTCAAGAGCCGCGAGGTTATGGGGCCGGAGGAGGTGGGGGAGATCGAGGTTCGGGGGCCGCACGTCTTCGCGGGTTACTGGAGGCGGCCGGATGCCACGGAGGAGAGCCTCGGGGCGGACGGCTGGTTTCGGACCGGCGACCTGGGGTCGGTGAGCGGGGACGGATATTACACGATCACCGGGCGGGCGAAGGAGTTGATCATCTCCGGCGGTTACAACGTCTACCCGCGCGAGGTAGAGGAGGTCCTGGAGAACTGCCCCGGGGTCGTCGAGGTCGCCGTGGTAGGGCTCCCCGACGAGGAGTACGGCGAGAAGGTCGCCGCGGCCGTCGTGCGCGACGACCCGGGGCTGGAGGCCGGGATGGTGATGGATTTCTGTCGTCAAGACCTCGCGGGGTTCAAGAGACCGCGCGAGGTCGTGTTTGTCGACGGGCTACCGCGCAACGCCCTCGGCAAGGTGCAGAAGCACCTCGTGCGCGAGGGGCTCATAGAAGGGGAGGCCGATTGAGCGCGACCGAGAAGACGCTCCTGGCGTTGAGGGAGATGGCGTCGGCGATGCAGGAGCATAAACGGCACCTGACGAAGCTCGACTCGGAGATCGGGGACGGCGACCACGGAAACAACATGCACCGCGGCTTCGCGGCCGCCCTCGAACGCCTGGAGGGCGCGGAGCCCGCGACCCCGGCGGACGTCCTCAAGGCCGTCTCGATGGCCCTCATAAGCAAGGTCGGGGGTGCTGCGGGCCCCCTCTACGGCACGGCATTCCTGCGCGCCTCGACGGCGCTCGCGGGGAAAGAGGGGCTCTCCCCCAAGGACGTGGCGGCGGCGATCGAGGCCGCCGTGGGCGGGGTGAAGCAGCGCGGCAAGGCCGAGGTAGGGGACAAGACGATGGTAGATGCCCTGGAGCCCGCAGCCCAGGCCGCAAAGGAGGCCGCGTCGTCCGGCGGGGACGTGGGGGAGGTCCTCCGGGCGGCGGCGGAGGCGGCGAATGAAGGGTCGGAGAAGACGGTGCCTCTCACGGCGAGGCGGGGGCGGGCGAACTATCTGGGGGAGCGGGCCGCCGGCCACATGGACCCCGGCGCGCGCTCCTCCTACCTGCTCTTGGACGCGGCGGCCCGGGCGTTGGGGGCGTAGGGGTGGTCGGGATCGTGCTCGTCTCGCACAGCCCCTCTATCGCCGGGGGCACGGCCGAACTGGTGCGGCACATGGCCGAAGAGGTCGAGGTTATGGCCGTCGGGGGGGATACCGACGGGGGGCTCGGGACGGACCCGGATGGGATCCTGGTCGCCATCGAGGGGATGGGGACGGAGGAGATCCTGGTCTTCATGGACATAGGCAGCGCGGTGCTCTCGGCCGAGACCGTGCTCGATATGCTGGAACCGGAGACGAGAGAGAGAGTACGGCTCGTGGACGCGCCGTTCGTCGAGGGAGCGTTCGCGGCGGCGGTGTTGGCCTCGACCGGTGCGGACGGCGACGAGTGCGTCGAGGCGGCGATGGAGGCCCGGACGGAGCCGAAGCTACACGAAGGGAAGTAGAGAGATGGAGGCCAACGCGACGGAGACCCGGGTGCCGCAGGACGTAGCCCGTTACCCCTTCGATCTTATCGTTGTCGGTGCGGGGATCAACGGGGCGGGGATCGCGCGCGACGCGGCGATGCGTGGCTTGAAGGTGTTGCTCCTAGACAAGGGGGACATCGCCAGCGGGACGACGAGTTGGTCTACCCGCCTGATCCACGGCGGTCTGCGCTATCTGGAGTACTACGAGTTCTACCTCGTCTGGGAGTCCCTCTCCGAGCGCGAGAAGCTCCTTCGCATCGCGCCGCATCTCGTCAAGCCGCTACCGTTTATGGTCCCTATCTACGAGAGCTCCAAGCGTGGCCCGACGCTCGTGGGCCTCGGCATGTTTATGTACGATGCCCTCTCGCCGAGCAAGTCGATGAGGCGGCACAAGATGCTCTCGCGCGAGGAGGTCATCGAGCGCGCCCCCGGCTTGAACACCGAGGGCCTCGTCGGCGCCGCGCTGTACTACGACGGGCAGGCCGAGTACGCCGAGCGTCTCGCCGTCGAGAACGCCGTCTCCGCCCACGAGCACGGCGCCGTGGTCCTCACCTACGCCGAGGCGGAGGGCCTGATCGTGGAGGACGGCGCCGTCGTCGGGGTAGAGTTCGAGGACGTGTTGAGCGGCACGAAGCACGAGGCGAGGGCGCCGGTGACCGTAAACGTCGCGGGGCCGTGGGTGGATCAGGTCCTCGACAGGATGCGCCCGGACGAGGAGCGCCTGATCGGGGGGACGAAGGGGAGCCACCTTATCGTTGACCCGTTCCCGGGTGCCCCCGAGACGGCGATGTACGTCGAGGCCAGAAGGGACGGTCGGCCGTACTTTATCGTGCCGTGGAACGGGCGCTACCTTATCGGGACGACGGACATCCGCTACGAGGGCGACGTGGACCTCGTGATCGCGGACGACGACGAGATCGACTACCTGATCGAGGAGACGAACAGTGTCATCCCGGAGGCGAACCTCACGCGCGACAAGGTCCTCTTCACCTACTCCGGCGTGCGCCCGTTGCCCTACCAGCCCGAAGGCTCCACGAGCGCCGTCACCCGGAGCCACATCATCCACGACCACGCGAAGGAGGAGCCGAGGATCGGCGGCCTGATCTCCATCGTCGGGGGCAAGCTGACGACCTACCGCAACCTGTCGCGCCAGACTGTAGACAGGGTGTACAAGAAGCTCGGGCAGGAGGTTCCCCGGAGCCGCACGGCGGCCGTGCCGCTCCCCGGCGGCGAGACGAGCGACTTCGCGCGCTTCAGCGCCGACTTCAAGCTGACGAGCGGGCTGACGGACGACCTGGCCGAGCGCCTCTTGAGGCTCTACGGTACGCGCGCCCCGGACGTCCTGGCCGAGGCAGGGGACGATCCCTCGCTCCGCGTGCCGCTCGCCGCCAACTTTACGCTCGAGACCGGCATCATCGGGGCGGAGGTTCTGTACGCGCTGCGCCGCGAGCTTGCGGCGACTCTAAGGGACGTGCTGCTCCGTCGGACGATGGTCGGGATGGGGCCGAAGGTCGGCCTGGACGTCGACCAGGCCGCCGCCAAGATCGCGGTCCAGTATCTCGGCTGGGCGAGCGAGAGGGCCGCTCGCGAGGTCGCCGAGTTTCGTGACTACGTCCGCCGCTACAAGCCCAGGGATCTCAGGGAGTTGCAGCCCGCCGGAGCTTAAAAACCTGGCTTCTTTGGAAATCCGTGTCGGGTTTTACGGACGTTTGTGCCGGGTAAAGTTACAAAGACCCCGTAAGGGCAGAGATCAGGAGGTTTCGCTTTGGAGACTAACAGAGGCAGCGAGGGAATCCTCTCGCAGGAGATGGCCGAGAAGCGCGAAGAGATCGTGGAGCTTCTCAAGACCGCTTACTTTATGGAGCTCGAGACGGTCATGAACTACGTCTCCGAGTCTATCAACCCCGACGGCGTGCGGGCTCAGGAGATCAAGGAGTCGCTCGACGAGGACATCACCGAGGAGCTCGGCCACGCGAGGCAGTTCGCCGCGAGGATCAAGGAGCTCTACGGCGTGGTCCCCGGCTCGATGGACTTCCGGGCTGAGCAGACCTTCCTGCAGCCGCCCGACGAGCAGATCGACGTCGTTCACGTCATAAAGGGCGTCATCGACGCGGAGACGAAGGCCATAGAGCACTACACGCGCCTCATCGAAGCGACGGAGGACTCCGACCCGGTCACCAACGACATGGTCATCGCGATCCTGCGCGACGAGCAGCAGCACCGCAAGCTCTTCGAGGGCTTCCTTCGCGAGTACGCGGCGGAGGGCAAGGCTTAGAGTAGCCTTCGGCTCTCAGAAACCAGCCGTCGGCTTTTGGCGGTGGAAGAGGGGCCCGTTCATCGCGACCGGGCCCCTCTTGCTTTTGTTCGAGCGTGATCAAGCTTCTATCGACGGAAGCGCTGGAGAGCCGTCTCGTTCGGTATAGGCTAGCAGCGGTGTATGTTGAGAGCTGACGGCCGAAATCTGACAGCTACAGACCGTTCACTGCCTCTTCTACCGGCTTGTCGCCGGAAAGGACTTTGAAGGTCTTGCCGTGGGTGTTTGTGGCGGTGAGGGTGGTGGCGAGGACGCGGGCGGTGTCTTCGCGGGTGATCTCGCCGCGCCGGCCCAGGGAGGGGGCGGCGTCGGCGCTACCTTTAGCGCGCAGGTAGGGGCGCATA
>JADDPR010000390.1:10711-13023 GCA_016781775.1 Rubrobacter sp.
GCGTCGGCGCTACCTTTAGCGCGCAGGTAGGGGCGCATACCCTCGGAGCCGGACTCGGGGTCGTCGGCGCCCATGGCGCTGACCATGACGTAGCGGGGGACGCCGTACCTCTTTGCGGCTTCTATGAGCTTTACGGCTCCTCCGCGGTCGACGGTCTCCTTTTTGGCGGCGCCGCTCCCCGGGCCGCCACCGGCGGTGAAGATTATGGCGTCGGAGCCTTGGGCGGTCGGGGATGGGTCTCCTTCGAGGTCGGCCACTACGGGGGTGCCGCCGAGGTCCTCCATCTCCCGGGCCTGCGATTCGTCCCGGATCATTGCTTTGACTTCGTAGCCCGCCTCGGCCAGCAGCCTGACGAGATGCCGTCCTACCTGGCCGTGGGAGCCCGCGACGAGTACCTTCACGATCTTTGGCCCTTCTCCCTTATGAGGATGTGCTTTGCGTGGACGGTCCATCCACCGTGAGGATTCTACCCAGGGTGTGAGGAGGGGGTAACCGAGATGGGGGCGGTATGGTCGGTGCCTCTCGCCGAACGGACCGAACCCTATGCGGCGGTGTTTGTGGAGGTTGGCTAGGGTATAATGCTACTCGCAGCAAGATGGAAGATTTAGATACCAGCCACAGACTTCGGACGCGCCGGGGGGACTCGCCCGGGGGCGCGTCTTAACCTTGGGCGAGTCGCTTTATTCCTCGATCAACCTGGTAGCGGCGCTCGTCCTGATCGTGCTCAACGGCTTCTTTGTCGCCGCGCAGTTTGCTTTCGTGCGGGTGCGCGAGACGCGGATCGTGCAGCTCGAGCAAGAGGGCAGCACGCGGGCTACGGTGGTCAGGAAGGCGCTGCACGACCTCGATACGTACCTCTCCGTTTGTCAGGTCGGGATCACGGTCGCCTCGCTGGCGCTGGGTTGGGTCGGGGAGCCCGCGGTCTCGGCGCTTATACGGCCGCTCTTGCATGGGGTGGGGATCACCAACGAGAGCGTCGTCGAGGTTATAGCGGTGATCCTGGGCTTCGCGGTGATCACTTACGCTCACCTCGTCTTCGGGGAGCAGGCGCCGAAGTACTTCTCCATCCAGCGGGCGGAGGCTACGGCGCTGTGGATCGCGCGTCCCTTGAGGCTCTTCATGCTGCTCTTCCGGCCGCTGGTCTGGCTCGTCAACGCCTCGACGAACTTCGTCTTGAAGCCCTGGGGGATACGCCTCGGTGAGGAGATGGAGGCCCACTCGGAGGAGGAGCTTCGAATCATGATCTCCTCCAGCACGTCCTCCGGCGTCCTCGACCCCCAGGAGCGGGAGTACCTTAACAACGTCTTCGACTTCGGGGATACGGTGGCCCGCGAGATTATGGTCCCCCGCCCGGACATCGAGGCCCTGCCGAGCGACGCGCCGCTGGAGGAGCTCGTCGAGAAGGCCGCCTTCGGCCGCTACACGCGTTACCCGGTCTACAAGGACGACCTCGACCACGTCCTCGGTGCAGTACACGTCAAGGACCTCTTCAGGGCCGCAAAGGAGGGCGGGAACGGCTTCGACATCCAGCCCCTGGTCAGGGAGTGTCTGGTCGTGCCGGAGACCAAGCGCATAGAGGAGATCCTGAGGGAGTTCCAGCGCCGCAAGCTCCAGGTGGCCATCGTGATCGACGAGTACGGGAGCGTCGAGGGGCTCATCACCATAGAGGATGTGCTGGAGGAGATCGTCGGAGAGATCCAGGACGAGTTCGACGAGGACGAGGCGGCCATCGAACCGCTGGGCGAGAACGTCTACGCCATCGACGGGCGCATCCCGATCACCGACGTAAATGAGTACTTCCGCCTCGACCTTCCGCACGAGGACTTCGACACCATCGGCGGTTACGTACTCGGCGCTTTAGGCCGTCCCCCCGAGCCCGGCGACGTCGTCGAGGCCGACGGCTCCACCCTGCGGGTCAAGAGCGTCGACGGTCCCCGCGTCTCTTCCCTCACCCTTGAGCGGGGCGTTGCGCCGGAGGACGTCTCCGGACCGGAAGGTACGTAGTAGACGCCCGGCGGGAAGAGTACGAGCGTATCGTGCTCGAAGGTTTGCGCAGCTACTTCCTGAACCGCGACGAGCCCTACAGGAGCGTGCATGGCAACGTCGAGCAGTGCGTGCGGGTGGAGTCGGTCGACCTCGATGTTTCGGGGGAGGACCACGAGATAGTAATCCTCATGCGGGACTTGAAGCGTCCCGAGTGTGTCTTCGGTCGGCGGCAACCCGCCGTCGAGCCGGCGATTGCGAGGAGACCCTGCGCCATTTCGACAGCCTGAGGGATGCGCCGAAATCTACATGACGATCTTTTGGGCGGG
>JADDPR010000101.1 GCA_016781775.1 Rubrobacter sp.
GGTTCCTCGTAAACTCGATCCAGAGCTCGCTGGCCGTCGGAGTAAGAGGGGTTACGTCCCGGGACTTCGTTTATCTGGCTACGGTCCGTATTCAGTCGATCATCGCCCAGCTGCAGGAGGGCCTGCTGGATCAAGTCCTGGAACGCTCCTCCGAGGTCGACAGGGATACGTAGCGACAGGACCGAACCGCTCACTCTCTTCGACCTACTGATGTTCGGCCCCGAAGGACCGGGGGGCAACGGAGGGAAGAGACCAACGACTCCGGAGGGTACTTCCGTCACTTCTCGATAGCAACTCTGGAGATATTGAAGTACATGGGGTATTGCCTACTCGGGATCATCCCGATCATCATCTTTCTCTTGTTCGTCGGCGCTACGGTAACCCCACGGATGGGCGACGACGTTTGACGACAGTTTTGACGACAGTTCTCTTTGGAGAAACCGAAAAAGGGGCCGAAAACCCGTCGTGTATAATGCCCCCTGTCGGACGGGACGGGGTCCCGTTTTCCCTTTAGGTAAGGCGAGTGGCGGTTCGGTAGACCGGCGACGGAGCCGAAGGCCCGGGAGGGGCCCGTAGGGCTCCGATCGGACTCAAAATCCGTTGAGGGCAACCTCGTGTGGGTTCGAGTCCCACCTCCGGTACCATCCCTACCTTTAGAAATCCGGTTCCCTCAGGGGCCTTTCTCTTTCGGGCCTCTACCCCATCTGACAACGTTCGACGGATTGCATGGCCTACTTCAGGGGTGGATGGACCACCAGTATGACCCGCCCTTGCACGTACACCTCCTCGGCCGGGAGGACTATGTCCTCGTGATCGCCATTCCTGGGCTTGATCCTCACCGTCTCTCCCTCCCGGTAGATCCTCCTGACGGTGGCCTCCTCCCCGCCCCTCAGCAGCGCGACGACCACTTCCCCATCGGGAGGCTCCTCGTCCTCCTCCACTAGGAGCATGTCATCGTCCTCTATCCTCGCCCCGATCATGCTGTCGCCCACGGAGCGCGGGAGATAGCGTCTCTTACCACCACGCGTGGAGAGCATCTCGGCGAGGAGGGAGTAGGACTCGCCTTCGGTCGGTACGGCTTCGAGGCCTCGACCCGCCGCAGTGCGCCCCAGCAGGGGCACCTTTCCCACCGCCTCCCAGCCCTTCTCCGTGAGCCGCACGGGCCGGCGCTTGAGGCTCGGAGCCTCGCC
Organism: Rubrobacter sp.; assembly: GCA_016781775.1. Classification (GTDB taxonomy): domain Bacteria; phylum Actinomycetota; class Rubrobacteria; order Rubrobacterales; family Rubrobacteraceae; genus Rubrobacter_F. The sequence goes on from JADDPR010000101.1 coordinate 1,191, forward strand.
CCGCCCGACGTTCCGGACCTCCTCCCGGTTTGCGGCGACCCCGAGCGGACGGGACAGATCCTGGCGGCCCTCCTCGACAACGCCGTGCGCCACACCCCGAAAGGCGGCGTGGTAACCGTCTCCGGACGCGCGCGACGGTCGGGCAGAGGCGACCGTGGAAGACACGGGGCCCGGCATCCCACCCGAGCACATGGTCCGAATCTTCGACCGCTTCTACCGAGCGGAGGAGGCCCGGACCCGCGCGGGCGGCGGCACGGGCCTCGGCCTCTCCATAGCCCGCGACCTAACCCGCGCCCAGGGCGGAGATCTCCATGCCGAGAACGCCCCGCAGGGCGCAAAGAGCTCCGGCGGAGCCGTCTTCCGCCTTCGTCTGCCCGTGCGGTAGACAAGCCCCATCGAGCACGCAGCGCCGGGGTGGGACGGGGACCAGGCGGAAAGTTTGGGGCAACAGGGGTAGAGGTGAACCCGGACTGCTCGCGCCCGACTTCCCGCGTTGGGAGCTCTTGATGCTCCTTACCTTCCGCAATCTTCCACGGTAGCTGCGGGGTCTCTGGGATAGGATGGTGCGGAGCTTGTCGTTTCCGGGAAGGACGGTTGGGATGCCTGGTACTGTCGAGGAGATCTACGTGGCGCCGGAGGGCAACGTCGACATGCGTCGGATGCCGGAGGTGAGGGCGCTCGTCGGCGGCGGGCTCGAGGGCGACCGTTACTGCAAGGGGACAGGGTATTGGACGAAGTTCGGCGACGTCTGCGAGGTCACCCTCATCGAGGCGGAGGACCTGGAGGAGATCCGGGACGAAGAAGGTCTCAAGGTCCAGAACGGCGAGCATCGGCGCAACATAATCACCCGCGGCGTCAGGCTCGAGGACCTCAAGGGGATGCGCTTCAAGATCGGGGAGGCGACCCTCGAGTACGACAGGCCGCGCCCGCCCTGCCGCCACGTCCAGGAGCTGACGGAGCCGGGGATGACGAGGGCGCTGAGACGGCGCGGCGGGATCTGCGCCCGAGTCGTGCAGGGCGGCGCCATCCGCGCCGAAGATGCCATCGAAGTGCTGTAGGGGAGCCTACCGTGTCGGACCTTGCAAACAAGAAGTGCGTGCCGTGCAACGCCGAGACGCCGACCCTTCGAGAAGACGAGATCTCGGCCCTCGCCGTCCAAGTGCCGGAGTGGGAGGTAGTCGGGGGGCATCATTTGGGGCGTCGATATTCCTTCCGCAACTTCCGGGAGGCGTTGCGCTTCGTCAACCGGGTCGGGGAGCTCGCGGAGGAGCAAGGACATCATCCGGAGATCGGCTTCGGCTGGGGCTACGCCAACCTGCGGGTGTGGACGCACGCCATAGACGGCCTCAGCGAGAACGACTTCGTCCTCGCCGCCAAGGTGGACGCGCTCGACGAGGAATCCGCCTGAGAAAGGTCCCTCCATCGAAGGTTTTGGTTGCGCCTCTTCGGGCAATAACAGCGGAGACGGTGAGCCAGCGAAGAGGAGGAACTCGTGGCGGAGCAGAACGTCGAGCAGAACATCGTGGTTCGGCGCGTAACCGACGTGCAGGCATCCTGGACCGAGGGACCTGAGCGGGGGGCGCCCGGCAAGTTCACGATCCAGTTGATCCTTGACGACGGCGCCGAGGAATACGTGCTTCAGCCTACGGCCGAGGACGCGAAGGTACAGCTCGAGCTTCTGGAGCGGGCCGAGACCGTGTACTTCGACGTGGGCCGCAAGGTCCTTATCCCGAACAGCCTGAACCTCGGTTAAAAGACCAGTCGCGGACTAGCCCGACAAAAGGAGAAAACAAATGTCTGAGAGCAAGCCCCAGGCGGAGAGGAACACCGAGTCGGCCATCAAGGTTCGGCAGGTCACGGACGTCCACGCGAACTGGAACGAGGAGGGCCGCGGCGAGCCGGGCAAGTTCTCCTTCCAGCTTATCCTGGACAACGGCGCCGAGGAGTACGCCATAAGGCCGCCGGCCGAGGACGCCGACGTCCTGATGGAGTTGTTCAGCAGGACCGGCGTTCTCTACTTCGACATGGAGCGCAAGGTTCTGATCTTCTCCAACATCTCCGTGGGCGGCTAGACGCCGAAGCGAGGAGAGTACCCGCGGGGTCCCCTAACCGGGGCCCCGTTTTTCGTGCCCACGCAACCTCTTGAAGAGGAGCCACAGGGAGATCACGAGCATCCCCCCATGCTCGAGCGCTATAAACTCGCGCCCGTGGTGGCGGGGGTCGTAGTACGAGACCGGGCTCGACCACTCCCATCCCGAGAGGGGCCAGAAGAGGGGACGCGTGTCGTCGACGTGCGTGAGGAAGTCCGCGACCGTGTGGCCCACCCACCCCACGAGAAACCAGAGCACGATGCGGCGTGGATCCACGCCCACCCGCCCGAAGCGTATCGCGGCGTAGACCCCGAGCAGCGCCGCCGGCGGCACCACGGAATGGAGCATCGAGCCCGTGGTACCGAACGGACCCTTGAAGAAGACCGCATCGAGCATGCTCTCCCCCGCCGGGACGTCTCCACCGAGCAGATAGGTGCTCCCGTAGTAGATCGCCGCGAGGCCCGCGGGAACGTCCGGCAACACTCCCCCGATGGCCCCCGCGATCCCGGCCGCCCGACCGGCCTTTACGCCGTGCTTCGCGACGAGCCAGGTATAGAAGGCGTGAGCGTCGGTATGCATCCCGCGATTGTATCCCGCCACGAAAAAGCCGGTGTCCCCTTCGAAGGGGACACCGGCCTGCTGGTTACTTCCGACCCTGTCGGACTAAAACTCGAAGACGATCCGGGACTTCTTGCCGCGCGAACCACCGCGACGGCGGCGGCGTAGGAGCAGAAGCAGGACCAGCCCGCCGACGACGGCGAGACCCGCCCCCGAGGTCAGGAAGGCGACGAGACCGCTCTGCGCGGTAGCAGCGGCGGGACGCTGCTGGATCTCCTCCGGAGTCGCCCGCCCTTCTATGATCTCCTTGAAGTTCTGAAGGTCCTGGTCGACCATCACCTGCGGGTTCGCCACAAGCTTGGCACCGACCTCGCCGAGCTTGCCGCCGGGAGGATCGGCGTAATTCATCGACACCTCGACCCGGGTCCTGTTCGGCCCAAGCTCCTGAAATCTCACCTCGCCCGAGGTCTGGACGTTGCCGTCCAGCGACTCCCAGGCGATAGTCTGGTTCTCCTGCTCCTGGGTGGTCTGCGCGTCGAACTCCAGCTTCGCGCCCAAAGGCCCCTTGACCCTCCAATGGGTCTGACCATTGCCTACGCTACGCACCTCTTCGATGTTGCTCATAAAGTTAGGTAGGTTCTCCAGGGTCCTCCAATAGTTGAAGACCTGAGAGACCGGCGCCTCTACTACCACGCTCGACTCGACTCGCTGGGGCATGAACCCTCCCGTAACAGCTTACGTTTCTCTCGGGCTTTTTACCCGACCCAGAGACGTACGAAACTCGATAACTGGGACGCGAAATCGCCCAGGCCGAAAGAAACGTAAGCTACCCGGCGTCCCTCGAGCCTCGCGCCAAAGATGCAGCCGCGAGGCTCGAACCCGGATTTACGGTGCAAGTGTACGGCGAGCGTCCCTCGGCACGCCCCAATGCGAGAGGGGGCGCCGTATAAAACGACGCCCCCTCTCGCCCATCCTTTCCCCAAGCAAAAGCCCCCTAAGCTCCTGCTGCCCCTGGGAGCATAAAGAAGTAGTTCCGTTTTGTCAACCAAGGTGCATCTCGCAACTATGTGCAAAAAGGCAACGGTTGTCGTGCCGTGGACGTGCGCCGCCAGAAGCACGGAGAATCGTCCACGAACCTGCTCAGCGCGTGCTCAGTGGAAGGCCATGCTCCCGCCCTGCGTTGTCGAAGTGAGATGCTAGCGGTATATGGAGGTGCGGCTACGCGAGCCGCTGAGACCCGCTTGCTCCGAAGTTGCTTCCCGTCGTGGGCCGAATCGGTGGGTCGAACGCATGCATATCGCCGCCGTCGGTCGAGGTTGGGCCAGGATTCGGCCGGCGCCCTCGAGGGCCTCCCACGGCTCCGTCAACTCGACCCGCTCTTTCCCCCCGGGAGAGGCGGGGGAAGCTACCTTGCCGTCTCGTGTCGAGGCAGGGCCTTTATCTTGGGAGACCCTACCTCGTTCGTGGGCGCCCCCGGCTCGGTGCTGTTTGAGGGTCGCCGACTAGCGTTTAGGGGTGGGGTTTGCAGGATGGGCTGCTACGCGGGTGTCAGCCCACGACCTCCGCTCCGGGGGAGGGTTGGAAGTCGTAGAAGGCGGGTTCCCTGAAGCGCTCGCCTTCGAACTTGCGGCGGGTGGAAGATTTGAGAGTTTCGGGGTCGGGGAGGAGGGCGATTGCGCAGCCCCCGAAGCCGCCGCCGGTGAGGCGGGCGCCCCACGAGCCATTCTCTCTCGCGGTCTCGACGAAGGCGTCGAGCTCGGGAGTGGAGATCTCGAAATCGTCGCGGAGCGAGGCGTGGGAAGCGTACATCAGCCCGCCGAGCCCGGCGAAATCCCCCTCGCGGAGCGCCTCGACAGCGCGGAGTACCCGCCCGTTCTCGGAGATTATGTGCCGGGCGCGCCGCAGCTCTTCGCCCGAAAGTTTTTCGAGGTCGCCCTCGTCGGCGTCCCGAAGCTCCTTGACGCCGAGGGTCGATGCCGCAGCGGCGCACTGGCGGCGGCGCTCGTTGTACCCGGTCTCCCCGAGGCCCCGCTCGACCCGGGTGTCGCACACGAGGAGGGAGAGCCCCGCCGCCCGCGCGTCGAGCGGCACCTCCTCGGCATCCAGGGAGCGACAATCCACGAAGAGGGCCGAGCCCTCCGTACACAGCAGCGAGGCGTACTGGTCCATGATGCCGCTCTCGACCCCGACGAACTCGTTCTCGGCCCTGCGGCAGAAGACGGCAAGTTCCTTGCGGCTCGCCCCGAGCCCGAAGAGCGCGTCCAGGGCGAGCGCCGTGGCCGTCTCGATCGCCGCCGAGGACGAGAGGGCCGCCCCCCGCGGCACGTCCCCCGCGAAGGCCGCCCGGAAACCGGGCACGTCGTGGCCGGCCTCGCGAAGGGCCCAGAGGACCCCGCGCGGGTAGTCCGCCCAGACCCCCTCGCGATCCGTGGTAAGCCCGCGCAACTCATCGAAGTCCGTCGAGAAGAGCCCGCCCTCACCCCTTCCCGCAGCGACGGCGACGCGGCGTTCGATGGCGTACGGCAGGACGAAGCCGCCGTTGTAGTCGGTGTGCTCGCCAATCAGGTTGACCCGGCCCGGCGCGCTCGCGACGATCTCCGGCGGCCCACCGAACCTCTCTGCGTAGGCGCGCGCGACCTTCTCCTCCATCTCCCTCAAGCGGTGCCCCCTTCGTAGCCTCGGGGATGCTCGCGCATCCAGGCCCAGGAGTCGGAGATCATGGCCTCCAGGCTCGGCTTCTGGGGCCTCCAGCCGAGCTCGGCCCGGATCTTCTCGCTCGACGCGACCACGACCGCCGGGTCGCCAGCGCCCTCGGCGCCTCGAACGCGTCTATGGGTCGTCCCGTTACGCGGCGGGCGACTTCTACTACCTCACGTACCCAGAAGCCTGCGCCGTTGCCGAGGTTGTAGATGTGGTGCTCACCCGCAGGGGCGTCCCCGGCGGCCTCCAGGGCCAAAGGGTGGGCGCGGCCCAGGTCCTCGACGTGGATGTAGTCGCGGATAGCGGCGCCGTCGGCCGTCGGGTAGTCCGTCCCGAAGATCTTTACGGACGAGCCTCCGAGGGCGGCCTCGAGGACGAGCGGGATGAGGTGCGTCTCCGGCTCGTGATCCTCTCCGAGGGGGCCGCTCGCCCCCGCGACGTTGAAGTAGCGCAGGCTCGTCGCCTGCAGGCCGTGCGCACAGGCGAAGGACCCGATCAGGCCGTCCGCCGCGAGCTTGGAGCCTCCATAGGGTTTGGTCGGCAGGGTCGGGGCCGTCTCGGGAATGGGGACCTCCTCGGGCTCGCCATATACCGCGGCGGTCGAGGAGAAGACGAGGCGAGGAACCGCCGACTCACGCATGGCTTCGGGCAGGTTCAAAGTCCCCACGACGTTGGTTCGGTAGTACGCCCCCGGCTTCTCGACCGACTCTCCCACCAGCGAGCGCGCCGCGAAGTGGAGCACGCCGTCGTAACCCCCGGCGCCGAGGGTTCTCGCCAACCCTTCGGCGTCGAGCAGATCCAACTCGACGAACGAGGCGCCGTCGGGCACGGCGCTCTCGTGGCCTTTGGAGAGGTCGTCGAGGACCGTGACCTCGTGGCCGCGGCGCACGAGCTGCAGGGCGACGATGCTGCCTATGTAGCCCGCGCCGCCGGTGACGTGGAGCTTCACCGGCAGATCACCTCGGGGCCGTCCTCCGTGAGGACGAAGGTCTCCTCTGCTTTAGCGCCGGGCAGGGAGGGGTTCCAGGCGAAGGCCATGCCGGGCTTTATCTCCTGCCGGGTCCTGTTGGTCGCGACGACCTCGCGCGTGGCGTAGCCGGCCATCCCGCCCTGGTGGTGAGATCTCCACTCGTAAGGAAAGCCGGCCTCGGCGTAGAAGCTGCGGCAATCCGTGAAGGCATCGGCTAGGGTCCGACCGGGACGGGTCGCCTCCTCCCTCATGCGGCGCAGGATCTCCGCGCAGGCCGCCTGGCGTCGGACATGCTCCTGGTCTGGCTCTTCGAGTTGCACGAAGTGGGTGAGGCTGACGTAGAGGCCGCCCATCTCCGCGCAAACAACGAGCATCACCCGGCGCTCGATGGGGTTCCCCTTGGGAATGGGGTGGCGGTAGCTCGCGATCCGCTCGTCGGCGGCGACGAGGACTACGTCGCCGGCCAGCCCACGCCGCCGGCAGGAGCACAAGAGCTCGGCCGCGGCCTCCACTTCGCTCATCCCCGGGGTTACCTTGCCCGCCGCCTCCGCCATCGCAGCGGCGGTCTCGGCCCCGGCGCGGCGGTAGAGCTCGATCGCGTCGGCGTCCAGCACGTGGCGAAGCGGCGCCACCGCGTCCGAGACGTCGCGGGCGCCACGGAAGGGATGGTCCGCGCCCAGGACCACGTTTCCTGCAAGCTCTCGGATCGTCGCCTCCGGATCCTGGTGCCAGGGGTACATGGCGACTTCGAGGCCCACCCCCTCCTCGTCGCGCATCCGCGCGGCCTCGATGTTGTCCGCAACGACGTACGCGGCGTCCGTCGTGACGAGCACGGACGCGACCCCGAGCGGCGAGGAGCGGTCGACGCGGTTGTCGGCGCCGTTCGTGTACCACGCAAAGTTCGCCGGGCGCCGGAGCAGGACGGCGCCGACGCCGAGCCCCTCCATCAGCCCCCGGAGCTTCTCGCTCCTGGTTTCCCGGCTCACCCCACGCCCCCTAGGGCCCGTTCGATCGCCTCCCGCAGCGTGGAAGCCGTGGCTTCGGGGAGCGCGTCCACGATAAAGGCCCCCGCCCCCGTCTCGCTGCCGGCGAGGTATTTGAGCTTCTCGGCGGTGCGGTTCGGCGGATAGAACTCGACGTGGAAGTGGGCAACACCTTCGTGGTTTTCGCCGTCCGTCGGGGCCTGGTGCATCGCCATCATGTACGGCAGCGAGAAACCGAAGAGGGCATCGTAGCCGACGAGGAGCTTCTTGAGGGCGTGGGCGAGATCCCCCTTCTCCTCCCCCGAGAGGTCGGCAATGGAGGGCACGCAGCGCTTGGAGTAGAGGTGCAACTCGTAGGGGTAGTGGGCGTAGAAGGGGACGAAGGCGGCGAAGTGCTCGCTCTTGTGGAGCATCCGGCGGCCGTCAGAGACCTCCTGGGCCAGGACGTCGCAGTGGAGGCAGCTACCGTCCTTCTCCTTGTAACTGTTCGCCGCTTCCAGCTCCTTCCTCGGGCGCGGGGGAACGAAGGGGTAGCCGTAGATCTGCCCGTGCGGGTGGTGGAGCGTTACCCCTATGGCCTCGCCCTTGTTCTCGAAGATAAACACGTACTCGACGTCCTCGCGGGCGCCGAGTTCGGCGTAGCGATCGGCCCACACCTCGACGAGATTTCGGATGCGCCGCTCCGTCATGCCGGCGAGGGTCGCTCCGTGGTCCTCCGCGTAGAGCACGACCTCGGCCACCCCCCGCCCAGGCACCGTCGGCGTCAGGGCGCTGCCGGGCTCCTCGGGCTCCGGCGCGTCGGGGACGAAGGAGGGGAACTTGTTCTCGAAGACGACGATGTCGTACGACTCGCGCGGCACCTCGGTCGGGAAGCCCCCGGGCTTCGTCGGGTCGAGGGGGCAGTACTCGGCGGGCGGGAGGAAGGTACGGTCCTGGCGGTGTGTGGCGTAGGCGACCCACTCCCCGAGCGTCGGGTCCCAGCGCAGCTCGTTCATCCCGCGCCTTCCTCTTCGGATGCGGCCTCGTCCTCTTCGAAGGTGTAGAAGATGATGTAGCGGCCGTCGTCCTTCTCCTCGCGTTCCTTCTTGAAGGCAACCGCGTCATGAGTGGGGAGACTTTGCTCCCTGCCCGTGCGTTCCCTCCCAGAAGGTTCCTGAGAACGGTCCAACGCGCTCCCTCCGTTTATGGCGTGTATACCCGGAAATAGTCGAACTCGCTCGTCGCGGAGGGATCGTTCGGGTCCCTCTTGCCGTGCGAGATCAGGCCGATCCGGGGATCGGTGCCCGCCGGCAGGGTCCACGTCCCGCCCCGGACCCAGGTCTGCCCGTCGCGGCTGGTGTCCGCCCGGAACTCGTGCTTGCCGTTCTGCTGGTCCACGCGGTGGGCGAGCCTGAGCCAGGTCGTGTCGGCGGGCGGCCCCACGAGCATGCCGCCGTAGGAGAGCCGGCCCATGTCGTAGGGCATCTCCTTGCCGAACTCCGTCTGGCGGGTGTTCCAGATCGCGACGTGCGAGAGCCTGACGAAGTGGTCGTCGCCCAGGTAGGCGACGAGACCGCCCTGCTGGAAGTTCCGCACCGTCTCGACCCCGAGGTCTACCGTGAGCTTCGTCTCGACGACGTACTCCCCCTGTGGCGCATCGCGCAGCAGCACCGAGGCGTCGTTGCCCGGCCCGGTGATGTCCGCGAGCTCCACCGGCCAGCGGTAGGCGCCGCCGATCTCCTGGGCGTCCGGATCGCGGCGGTCCTGAGCCCAGGACCAGGCGGCATCGAGGGTTCCGTCGTCGAACTCGTCGCTGTGCTGGGACGACGGGCTCCCGACCCCCGGCGTCGGGGCGACGGCCGTGTTCGGGACGTAGAGCCCCGCCGCGGCGAAGTTGTCGACCTCCGCGCCCCGGCCGCGCGAGGCGAAGCCCGCAGCGCCCGTGCCCAACTGGGCGGGAAGGGTACGACGGGCGACGGCATACGGGTCGTTGAGCCGTGCGTCAGTGACCTCGACGGAGATGGACGAGCCGCGCACCTCGGCCGCCACGTTGTGCCACCCGTCGAAGGCGAACCCGACCGGCAGCGGCGTGGCCTGACGGGAGTTCCGGCCGTCCACGACGACCTCGGTGACGAGGGCGTTGGCACGCCGGTCGAGCCAGCGACCGCGTGGTTGTCCGGGTTCTTGTAGCGGACGACGCCCACCGCCGAGGCGTCCGTACCCAGGCGCACGTCGCCCTCGACGCGGGCGTCGTCGGGAGGCTCCGTCCGGTGGATCAGCAATCCACAGCTGGAACCGGAAGAGAACCGGCGGGCGAAACCACCGGCGTCGTTCTCCCGCGCGAGGGTCCACCTGCCGCCGACCTGCCTCCACTGCGGCCCAACGGCGGTGCCGGCGTTGAAAGAGTCCTCGGCAACGGCGCTCGTGACCGGCGCCCGCTCGGCGGTCTCGGAGGCCCAGGCTCCTCCCCGGACGGTCGGCCAGCCGTCCAGCCAGTCTAGCCGGTCGATAAGAATGGGCCGCTCGTTGATCCCATCCATCCCGTCGAGGTAGGGATCGGCCCGGTCTATGGCGTGGTAGACGAAGAAGTCCTCGCCAGAGAGGTCGGTGACGACGGCGTTGTGGCCCGTCCCGATCCACTTGTTGCCGTTCGGCGTGACGACGATGGAGCCGCCAACGCGGGACTCCGTCATCGACTGGCCCTCGCGGTCGCAGAAAGGCCCCTTCGGGCTTTTCGATCGCCCTACATAGACGCTGTAGCCCGTCGTCGGACCGGCGCAGCAGTTCGCCGAGGAGCCGAAGAGGTGGTAGTAGCCGTCGCGCTCGACGACGTAGGCGCCCTCGTAGCGGTTGTCTATGGCGACCATCGTCGGCTCCCCGACAGGGCGCTTCCCGTCGGATGAGAGCTCGGTGACGAAGATGCCGCCGTAGTAGGAACCGTAGTAGAGATAGCGCTTGCCGTCCCCGTCGGTGAACTCTTTGGGGTCGAAGTTCCACTTGAAGTTGTCCCCGGGACCGACTCGGGCAGGCTCGACCACCGGCCTGCCCGAGTCGGTCCACGGGCCCGTGGGCGTAGGCGCGGTGGCGACGCCGACGGCGTTGTCCCCCCGGTCCGGGGTGATGGTGGTCTCCGTGACGACGTAGTACATGTAGCACTTGCCGTTCAGGTAGCGGATGTCCGGGGCCCAGATCCCGGCGTCCGGGGCGGCCCACGCCGAGCGGTTCGAGGCGTCGAACGCGTCGCCGACGTACTCCCAGTCGACGAGGTTCGTGGAGCGGGCCATGGGGATTGTGTGGAATCTGCCCTCGCCCTCCCGAAGCGGGTCGCTGGTCCCGTAGGAGTACCAGTAGCCGTCCTTGGCCTTGACGATCGAGGGATCCGCGAACGTGTCCGCGAAGCCCTTGGAGACGGGGGTCGTGTACGTTCCGGCCGCCTCCTGCCCCGTCCCGCCGCCGAGGTCAGCAGCAGGCAGACAAGGAGCGCGACGCTCAGGACGGCGAGTCGGGCAGCGGAGTGTTTCGCGGCATCGGTCAAGTCTTTACCCCTTCAGACCGCTCCGGGAGACGCCCTCGATGATGTAGCGCTGGGCTACGAAAAAGAGGATCAAGACGGGCAGACTGGCGATGACGCCGCCGGCCATGATCACGGCGTAGTTCGTGTTGTAGGAGCCCTGGAGAAGGAAGAGCCCCGGCGGGATGGTCTGGCTCTCCGGGTTGAAGAGCACGTAGACCGGCCACAAGAAGTCGTTCCAGTTTGTGAGGAAGCTCAGGACGGCGAGCGTCGCCAGGGCGGGCTTCGAGAGCGGCAGGATAATGCGGTAAAAGATCTGGAGCCTGTTCGCCCCATCTATAAGCGCGGCCTCTTCGAGCTCCCTGGGGAGCGAGAGGAAAAACTGGCGCATAAAGAACACCCCGAAGGCACCGGCGGCCCCCGGGACCATGACGGCGAAGATCGTGTCCAGCCAGCCGAAGGCGTCCACGATCAGGTAGTTCCCGATAAGGAAGACGAAGTTGGGGATGAACAGCGTGGCGATGATGAGCGCGAAGATTATCCTCTTTCCGGGGAAGCTCATCCGGGCCAGGGCGTAGGCCGCCATCGAGGCCGTGACGAGCACGATCAGCGTGTGGCCGGTGGCGGCGATCATGCTGTTCATGAACCACCGGAGGACCGGGGTCTGAGAGCTGGTGTTGAAGACGGTCCCGTAGCCCTCGGTCGAGAAGGTGCGCGGGATCCAGCTCGGCGGCATCTGGGTGGTCTCGGGGTTGGGCTTGAAGGAGGTTGAAAGCATCCACACGAGCGGCCCGACGAAGACGAGCGTCAGCAGGATCAAGAACGCGTACGGCAGGAGCATCTTGACGGTCTCGCCTAGGCCTCTGCCCGCTTTCGGGGACGTCCCGGACCTCGAGTTAGCCTGGGCCATCCCTAGTCCTCCTTCTGGCGGAAGAATACGAAGTTGAGGGCGCTGATGAGCAGCAGGACGAACGCGAGCACGTAGCTCATCGCCGCAGCACTCCCCATCCGGAACTGCCTGAGCCCCTCCTCGGCGATGTACATGATGGC
>JADDPR010000191.1 GCA_016781775.1 Rubrobacter sp.
CAGCGTTGACAGCGGACACGGGCGCACTCAGGAGAGCATCAAAAACCTCCCGTAGGCCGCCGCAGCCGGGATCGTCCCGGTGTTGCGGGCGTCCGGCAGCGTCTCCTACCAGCGCAGGGAGCGCAGGGGAAACCGGGTCCTAAAACGCATCTTCTACAGGTCGGCGTTCAGCGCGATCTCCTGCCACGCGCCCAGCCAGGAGTACTACCGAAGGAAGCGCTCGGAAGGCAAGACCGCCCAGCAGGTCGTGATCTGCCTGGCCCGTCGCCGGGTCAACGTGCTGTGGGCGATGCTCAGGGACGGGAGCATCTACGAGGACAGGCCAGCACCGGCGGCTCGAAAAAGGCGTCAGGATGCACTGGGCCCTCACCAGCCGGCGATCGGTGCTGGTAAGGGGGCCTTCGCGAAATTTCTGAATTTTGTTCTTGACACTAACAAAAGTCACGTGTACTGTGTTGCAAACAAACTCGCTTTGGGGAGCGAGCCGTGGAAAGGAGAAGGTAGATGGGGTTCTGGGCGGTTTTGCTGCTGATCTTGGGCTGCTTGTGGGTCTTACAAGTGGTCGGGACGTACTTTCAGATGTCGCATTACCGGAAGGTTCTCGGCGGGATCACGGCCGGGGGGAGCGACGGGTACGTCGGGGTCGGGAACGCGAAGTCTCGGTTCGGGAAGGGCGTCATTCTGATTCTCGTGGCTGGTCGTGACGGGTCCGTCGAGAGGGCCTTGAAGATGCGCGGCAGGACGGTCTTCGCCAAGTTCGAGGAGGCGAAGGCGCTCGTGGGGCTCGGGGTCAACGAGCTCCGGGACGAAGGGCGGGAGGGTCCCGAGGACCCGGCGACCATGATGGCGGCGCGCAGGGCCGTGGAGCAAATCGACCGGGTCAGGGCCGAGAAGGAGGTGGGGGCCACAGCAAATTGAGTGGGGTTACCGGGGAAGGGACCTTGAAGGGATAGGAGGAGAAAATCGTGCAAGGGATACATGTTGCGCTGCTCCAGGACGCCGTGCAGGAAGGGGTGCTCGGGGCCGCGGGTAGGGGCGCCGAGTGGTTTATCGGGTTGTTCCAGGCGGGGGCGGAGACGTTCGTCGGCTTCGTCACCGGGATCATCCCGCTCTTGATCGTGCTTTTGACCGCGTTCTACGCGCTCACGAACCTGGTGGGGGAGCAGAGGATACAGAGGGTTTCGCGTTTCGCGGCCGGGAACCTGCTGACGCGGTATACGTTGCTGCCGCTTCTGGCGGTGTTCTTCTTGACGAACCCGATGGCCTACACCTTCGGGACGTTTCTGGAGGAGAGGTACAAGCCGGCGTTCTACGACTCGGCGGTATCGTTCGTGCATCCGCCGCTCGGGCTCTTCCCGCACGTCAACGCGGCCGAGTTGTTCGTCTGGCTGGGCGTCGCGGAGGGCATCCGGCAACAGAACCTGCCGCTCGGACCTCTGGCGATCCGCTACCTCATCGCGGGGCTCATCGTCATCTTCATCAGGGGCATAGTGACGGAGCGGATCACCGTATTCCTGGCCCGGCGCCAGGGCGTGGATCTGTAGGGGAAGGGGGAGCACGAAGATGCGTCGGACCGAGTACAGGGCCGTCAAGGTCGAGCACGGAAGCCAGGGATGGGGCGGGCCGCTGGTCATCAAGCCCACGTTCGAGAAGGACAAGATAGTGGCGGTCACCGGCGGGGAGATCCCGGAGGTCGCGCACAGGATAGCCGAGATGACGGGGGCAACGGTGGTTGAGGGGTTCAGGACCCCGCCGCCGGAAAGCGAAGTCGCCGCGGTCGTCATCGACTGCGGGGGGACCGCCCGGTGCGGCGTTTATCCGCGCAAGCGCATCCCGACGATCAACCTGACCCCCGTGGGGGCGTCGGGACCACTCGCCCAGTTCATCAAGGAAGACATCTACGTCTCGGGCGTGCGGCCGGACAACATAACCCCCGTAGACGGGGACGAGGGGGCTCCCACGGTCTCCGAGTCCGTCGGCGAGGGGGCCGAGGAGACCGCGGCGGCGAGCCCGTTCGTTGGGGACGGGGCCGCTTCTAGGGCCGCGGTGCCGACCGGCGGGGGAGGGTTCACCGGCTTCATCACGCGGCTCGGGCGCGCGATGGGTGGCGTCGTCGGGGTGCTATTCCAGAGCGGGCGCCAGGCCATAGACCAGGTGGTGCGCACTGTGCTACCGTTCATGGCGTTCGTGACGCTGCTCATCGGTCTCATCACAGCGTCGGGGCTCGGGACCCTGATCGCCAACTTCCTGGCCCCGCTGGCGAACAACGTGGGGACGCTCCTGATCCTCGCCGTCATCGTCGGGCTGCCGTTCCTCTCGCCGATACTCGGGCCGGGGGCGGTCATCGCCCAGGTCATCGGGGTTCTCATCGGGCAGCAGATCGGGGCGGGGAACATAGATCCCGCGATCGCGCTGCCTGCGCTGTTCGCCTACAACGTCCAGGTCGGCTGCGACTTCGTGCCGGTGGGGCTGGCGCTCGGCGAGGCGAAGCCGAAAACCATCGAGATCGGGGTGCCCGCGGTGCTCTTCAGCCGCATGATCACCGGACCTTTAGCCGTGATCATCGGCTGGCTGTTCAGCTTCGGGCTCTACTAAGTAGTGCCCTCGACGAGCAAAAGGAGGTCGACGAACGTGGAACCCATATACCGGACGGAAATCACGGAGATAGGGGCGGAGGTCGGGGCGTTTCTGGAGGAGAAGTACCTGATCCTGTTCGAGGTGGGCGCCCCGCCGGAGCTCGCGGAGATGGCGGTGCTGCACGACTGCTCTCATATGCGCGAGGAGCCGCCCGTAGCCGGGGACGTGCTCGCCATAGGCGGCAAGGAGTTCCCCATGACGGCAGTCGGTGAGAAGGCCTGGAAGAACATCAAAGATCTGGGCCACGCGGTCTTCGTGTTCAACGGCGCCCGAGAGGTCGAGATGCCCGGCCAGATCTGCCTCGAAGAAGGCGGCGCCGAGGACCTGGGTGCGTTGGTGCGCCCCGGCGCGCGGATGGAGATAAAGGCCGGTGGCGACGGGACCACAGCCGCGAGGGACAGGGAGGGCGCTAAGCGTGAGTCTTAGAAGGAAACTCGAAGCCCTCGGGCGCGAGGGCAAACCCGTACGTGTCGGCATCGTGGGTGTCGGACAGATGGGCCGGGGCTTCG
>JADDPR010000241.1 GCA_016781775.1 Rubrobacter sp.
GGGCCCGGAGCTTACGAGGCGATCTACGCGAACATGCCCCCCTTCGGGCTCGCGAAGGCTACCGAAATGGTCCCCGCCGTCGGCGCCAGAGAGAGCGCCCGGCGCCGTCTGATGAGGGAGAAGGCAAAATTCTAGCCTCCCGTCGAGGGGTACAACCGTCCTCGGCAAAGGCAGAAGCTGCGGGGGCGGAACGAGACGGTCGGAGACGGACCGTCTCGTTCCGCCCCTTTTGTCGATGAGCCCGCGCAACTCTTGCCGGCTATTGGATTGTTGACTCACGCTAGGTGGGTTGGTTTTCTTCGGGGTGGGTAAACATATTCACTGACAAAGCTTGCGGGTCCTTCTCGAACCGAGGGAGCGATCGCAGGCGACCAGGAAGGAGGAGATACCATGGAGTATGATCCTGGCGGCACGCACGCGCAGACCGGGGGCAGAAGCCAAGTTGGGCAGGCGACGGAGCAGGCGAAGCAACAGGGACAGCAACTCGCCACTCAGGCCCGGCAGCAGGCGTCCAAGCTTGCGAATCAGGGCGGCGAGCAGGTCAAGGGCCAGCTCGCCAACCAGAAACACAACGCAGCTCAGAGGATAGCCCCCGTGCAGACGGCGCTGAGGGAGGCCGCCCACCAGCTGCGCAACCAGGGCCAAGGTTCGAGCGCCCAGTACGTCGACAGGGCAACGGATCAGCTCGAGCGGGTCTCCGGGTACCTGCGCGATACGGACGTCGACGAAATGATCGGCGAGGTCCGGGGGTTCGCCCGGCGACGGCCGGCCCTCTTCCTCGGCGGGGCGGCCGCCCTGGGGTTCTTCGCGAGCCGGTTCCTCAAGAGCTCTTCGCTGGAGCAAGATGCATCTCGGGGCGAAAGCTACGAGACGACCGGCACCGCGCTCGGCGGGGCGGAAGCGTCTTACGGAGCTCGGGAACCCGCCGCGGCCCTTCCTCCGGGCGGCTTCGAGGGAGGGTACCCGACAGCCGAACGGCCCTTGGGCGAGAGGGAGCGCGTGGATTCTCCCGAGGGACCATCCACGTCCCCTCGAGGATATTAGGAGGGGCTTATGCAGGGTAGGGACGATCGCTCGCTCGGCGAGCTCTTCGCGGAACTGGCACAAGAGAGCGCCACGCTCGTCCGCCACGAAGTGGCGCTCGCCAAGGCCGAGATAAGCGAGAAGGCGTCGCGGGCCGGCAAGCACGTCGGTATTCTGGCCGCGGGCGGTGCGGTGGCTTACGCGGGGCTGCTGGCGATCCTCGCCGGCGTGATAGCTCTGCTGAACGCCATTATGCCCCTGTGGGTCGCCGCCGTCCTGGTCGGGATCGTGGCGGCCGTCGTGGGCTACCTCCTGGTGAGGAGGGGCCTCGACGCGCTCAAGCGGGAAGACTTCGCGCCTCGACAAACGATGCAGACACTGAAGGAGGACGGGCAATGGGCGAAAGATCAGACGAGGTAGGGCGGGATCCCCTGGATCGGCGAGAGCCGCTCGGCGAGGGCCGGGACCCGGGTCCCCTGGCCGGCGGGACGGGGTTCGACCCGGCCACGGACGCCTTCCGGCCGGATGCGGTCAACCCGGTCCCTGACCGCCTTCGCGACGAGGCGAGGGTCGACGAGGTGGAGGTGACCCGGGTCGAGATCGAGCGCACCCGGGCCGATATGAGCGAGACGGTGGACGCCATCCAGCAGAGGCTCTCCCCGGAGACCCTGAAAGAGCAGGCCAAAGACAGGGTCCGCGAGGCCACCGTGGGGAGGGTAGAGGAGGCCGGTTCAGGCATCACGCAGACCATCAGGGAGAACCCCGTGCCGTGGGCCCTGACCGGGATAGGCTTGGGGTGGCTGCTGATGAGCGCCAGGAGAAACCAGACGCAGCAGCGGCCGCGCCTCCGCCGCAGGCCGTACGACGACTACGATTATCCTCCTGCGTACGAAGCGCCCTACGATTACCCGCCCCGCTACGACGACGAGCGGGAATCGGGCGGTCCCTCAGCGGGGAGGCAAGCCCTGGAGCGGACCCGCGACAGGGTAGGGGAAACCGCCGTTCAGGCCCGAGACAGGGTAGAGGAATCCGCCACTCAGGTGCGGGACAAGACGGGCGAGATCGCCGATCGGACGCAGGAGAAGGCCAACCGACTAGCCAACCAGGCCCGGCACCAGGCCAGGCGGGCCGGTGGCGGGATGCAGCGGATGCTGCGAGAGAACCCCCTGACCACGGGTGCCCTGGCCGTCGGGCTCGGCGCAGCCGTCGGGCTCGCCATACCCGAAACCCGCAAGGAACACGAGGTGATGGGCGAAGCCCGCGACAACCTCGTAGAGAAGGCCCAGGGGAAGGCCCAGGAGGCCCAGGAGAAGGTCCAGCGGGTCGCTGAGGAGGCCCGAAGCGCGGCCGAGGAGGAGGCCGAGAACCAGGGCCTCACCCAGCAGTAGTAGGGACATCAGGGAGGTCGCTGCAACGGAGGATCTTGGGCATGCCCCTGCGCCCAAGATCCTTTGGAAAAATTCGCGGTGGATCGGCCTCGCAGTGGTCCGCGGCTCATCGTCCGTCGAGGCAGGCGTACAGCGCTTCCCTTAGCGCCTTCTCGCGAGGGTCGTCCCACACGTGGAAGCCCATCTTGTTCGGTGCGTAGGCGAAACCCACCCCTACCTCGGGGTCGGCGAAGCCGAACGAGCCTCCTGCCCCCGGTGTGCCGAAAGCGCTCCGATTTGTTCCGAAGCGGAAGGCAGGCGAAGGTTTGAAGAAGCCGAGCGAGTAGCTCGTGTCGGTCTTGAGGACCTCGTCGCGCGAGCCGGCGGGAGGCGGAGGAGCGGGAGCGGACAGTTCCGCGATCGTCTCCGGACGGACGCCGAGGTCTTTGCCGCCCGCGGCGAAGGCACCGTAGACCTTCGCGACGGCCCTCGCCGTCCCGATCCCCCCAGGGCGGCGGGCAGCTCCACGCGCCGGTACTCGGGTTTGTCGAGATCGCGGGTGAGCGCAGTTTGGGGTTGCCCAGGGTGCGCGCCGTGAGGGAGCGCGGGTTCATGTACCCTAGCACCAACCCGAGCGGCATGGTGTTCACGTGCAGGAGCATCTGCAAAGGGTGAAAGGCTTCTACCGTCGCCACCCTAGAAGCCGGCACCTCGGGCGGCAGGCCGATGTAGAACTCTTCTCCCA
>JADDPR010000203.1 GCA_016781775.1 Rubrobacter sp.
AGCGTGCTTAGCAGCCATAATCGGCGCTTCCAAATCACCGGCTGGCCGGCCGAACAATCGTGCGGCGTCTCCCCGTCGTATGAAAGGGGGGCGGGGAGACGTTCGCGTGGTAAGCTTGCTTTATGGACAGAAGATATATCGAATTGGAGCGTAGGCCGGAGCTGAACAGGCCCGTGCTCATCGCCGGATTTACCGGCTGGAACGACGCGGCCGAGGCCGCGAGCCTCGCCGTCGACACGCTCCGGGAGAAGTGGGGGGCCGAACGATTCGGTGCCTTCGTCGGCGAGGAATTCTTCGACTACCAGTCCGTGAGGCCCCAGATCAAGCTTATAGAGGGCGTCACGCGCACGGTGGAATGGCCCGAGAACGCTCTCTACGCCACGAGCGGCGGGGTGGAAGCCCTGGGGGGGCGCGACGCGATCCTGATCGTTGGCCCCGAGCCGAACTTCCGGTGGAGGTCGTTCTGCCAGGGCGTCGTGGACCTCGCTCAGGAGTTCGACGCCTCGCTCGTGGTCACCATGGGCGCGCTCCTCGCCGACGTACCCCACTCGCGCCCCGTCGCCGTCGCCGCGAACGCCCAGGATCCGGCGCTCATCGAGAACCTTCAGCTCTCCGCCTCGCGCTACGAGGGCCCGACCGGGATCACCGGCGTCTTGCACCGCTACGTCGCGGAGGGCGGCCTCTCGGCGGTCAGCTTCTGGGCCTCCGTGCCGCACTACCTGCCGAGCGTCCCCTCCGCCCCGGCCGCGCTGGAGCTCCTGCAAACCCTGCAGACCCTCGTGGGGGGCAACGCCACCCTGGATACCTCGCAACTGGAGCGCACCTCCGAGGATTACCAGCGCCAGGTCGCCGCGGCCGTCTCCCAGGACTCGGACCTCACCTCCTACGTCCAGATGCTCGAGGAGCGCTACGACGCTCAGACCGAGGGCGACCCGAAGGACCTGCCCTCCGGCGACGATCTCGCCAGCGAGCTCGAACAGTTTCTGCGCGAGAAGGGCGACGAAGAGCAGTAGCGCCCGGCTTTTTGGGCTAAAGGTGAGAGCCCCGGGTCAATCCTCCACGGGTACGATCCCGACGGCCCTCACCCAGGCACCGCTCCCGCCCTCCACCTTGATGGGCATGCACAGCAACGTCGCGCCGACCGCCGGCAGCGCCGCGAGGTTGGTGAGCTTCTCCAGGTGGCAGTAGGCGCGCTGCGCCCCGGCGTAGTGCGCCGGCCACAACAGCGACGGGTCCCGTTTCTCCCTCCACTCCGCCCCAATGGAGGGGTACGGCCGGTCCAGGCTCCAGGCGTCCGTTCCCATGACCCTAACGCCGCGTTCCACTAGATCGAGCACCGCCTCCCTTCCCAGTCCGCAACCGTACCCGAAATACTCCTCCGTTCCCCACGCCTCGTCCGCCCCGGTGCGAAGGAGCAGGATCTCATCCGGGGAGAGCTCGTGGCCGATTCTCCGCAAGCGCTCATCTACGTCCCCCGGGGTCACAAGGTAACCCGTCGGCAGGTCCGAGACGTCGAGCACTACGGCAGGACCGACGAAGCGGCTGAGGGGAACCTCGTCGATCCGCTGCGCTGGCTCCCCCTCGGAGGTGGGGGCGTAGTGCCAGGGCGCGTCCATGTGCGTGCCGGCGTGCGTCGAAAGCTCCGCCACCTCCCCCGCAAAGCCCAGGCCCGTGGGGAGCGCCTGTCTGGGTATGCCGAAAAGGTGCTCCCACAACTCGGCCCCGTCCTCGTGGGAGACGGGCCTCACGCGGGGCGGGTTGGGTTCGCTCGGCGTCGGACCGACGGGCCTGCTCAGGTCCACCAGCCGGACCCGGCGCCCGAGCAACTCCACCACGTCGCCGCCCCCTATGCCCATCTTGCTAAAGACCCCCTCGCTACTGCTCGCGGTGAACCTCGCCCATCCTTCGACACCGTAAGACCTCGGCGGTTTGCTGAAGGTTCAGCCGTAGAACAGGGCGACGACGAAGAAGATCACGCTGAGGAGACCGAGGACGCCCTGAGCGACGGCGCCTGCGAGGTAGCCGACGAGCACCCCTCCGGCCGCCCTCGACGTGCGCTGCCAGTCGTTGCCGTCGCGAACGGGCCTCACCCTTGGGCCTTCGCCGCTGGCGGGGGAACGGCGCTGGCGCCGGAGGTACTCGCCGAGGAAGACGCCTCCGACGGAGCCGAGGAGCAGGCCGAAGATCGCGCCGACCCCCAGGAACAGCGCTCCGACGAGGGTGCCGAGGAGGCCGCCTATGGCGCCCCCCGCCGTCCCCCAGCCGCTCGCCCCGAACCTGCGCGCGCCGTAGCTCGTTGCCACGAAGTCCGCCACGAACGCGAGGGCCGCGAAGAGGCCGAGCAGGACGAGCACGCCCGCCCCGACGTACTCGAAGTCCGTGAGGTAGGCATAGACGAGGGCCGAGACGAAGATCAGGGGCACGCCCGGCAGCGCCGGGAGGACGCTCCCGGCGAGGCCCACGAGCATGACTACCAGGGTGATCCAGAGTATCGGCTCGTTCATCGTTTGTTGCCCCTCTCCGGCGTCAATACACGAGGGCGAGAGCGAAGGTTGCGGCACTCAAGAGCCCGAGGGCCACCCGCACAACCCCCCTACCGCATGGCCTGCGACTAGCCGATCATGGGCAGCGTCTTCTTCGGCTTCTTGCCGGGAAGCTTCAGGGCGGCGTTGAGGGAACCGGACTTGTAGCCCGCGAGGTCCAGGGTCACGTACAGAAAGCCCGCGTCCTTGAGCTCGGCCGAGATCTCCTCGCGCTCCGCAAAGGCCCGCTCGAGCTCGTCGGGTCCGACCTCGAGGCGCGCTATCTCGCCGTGGTGGCGCACCCGAACCTGCTTGTAGCCCTTCGAGCGCATGAACTCCTCGGCCCGCGCCACCTGGGTCAGCTTCTCCGGCGTGATCTCCTGCCCGTAAGGGAACCGGCTCGACAAACACGCCAGCGCCGGCTTGTCCCACGTCGGCAGCCCCAGGTATTTCGCGAGCTCCCGCACCTCGGCCTTCGTGACCTGCGCGACGCTCAAGGGCGAGACCACCCCGAGCTCCTTCGCCGCCTTGCGCCCCGGACGATAATCCCCCTCGTCGTCCTTGTTCGCCCCGTCTACGACGCAGTCGTAGCCTCGCTCCACCGCCATGCGGTGCAGGTCCGAGTAGAGCGTGCTCTTGCAGAAGTAGCAGCGGTTCGTAGGGTTGCTGGCGTAGTTCGGGTCGTCGAGCTCGCGGGTGTTCACGACCAGATGATCCACGCCCAGGGAGCGGGCGAACGCCTCGGCCTGTCCGAGCTCCGAGGGCAGGTACGTCTCGTTGTTCGACGTGACCGCGAGCACCCTGCCCTCCGGCAACGCCCTCGCCGCGACCGCGAGCGCGAGGCAGGAATCGACCCCGCCCGAGAACGCCACCAGGGCACTCCCGCGCTCGGCCACGATGCCTTCCAGCTCCGCGAGCCTCTCCTCCAGCGTCTTGCGAGAGTTTGTGGAAATGGTCTCCATGCTCCCGTCCTCTCTAATCTTGGAGGGGTTGCCGCGAGAGCCACGCGGCAACCTCCCCGGCGTTCTCGCCCGGGGGGAAGACGGGGTAGAAGACCTTCTCGATCTTGCCGTCGTCCACCACGAGCGTGAGGCGTTTGATCATCGTCGTCCCGTCGACCTCGAAGGTCGGCAGGTTCAGTGCTTTCGCGAAGGAGAGACCTTCGTCGCTCAGGAGCTCGAACGGAAGGCCCAGCCGTTCGGCCGCCTCCTCCTGATACCCCGTATCCTGGGTGCTCAGGCCGAAGATTCGAGCCCCGAGGGCGCGGATCTCCCCGTGGTGATCCCGGAAGCCGCACGACTGCGGTGTGCACCCACGGGCCCCCGGAATGTCGTCCCAGCCCTCCGGCAGGTCCCTGTCCGGCCTCCCCGTCATCGGGTAGCAGTAGACGACCGTTCTTCCGGGGAGACCCGAGAGGTCCAACGGCTCCCCTGACGTGGAGGGGAGGGGGATCGGCGGCAGGCTCGTCCCCGGCAGGTGATCGCAGGCCCCGTCGTCCTCGGGGACGGGGAGGCCGACCGGCAGGTCCTGAAGGTTCCTGTCGGACACGCTCGTTACGGCCTCTCGAAGACGGCGGCGGCGTTGTGGCCGCCGACGCCGAGGTTGGCGCAGAGGGCGACGTCGAGGTCCGGGGCCTCGCGCGGCTTGTCGACGACGTAGTCGAGCTCGGCGCAGTCCTCGGCGAGAATCTCGTGGTTGCGCATGGGGGGGACGGTCCTCTCCTTTACGGCGAGGGCGCAGATGACGCCTTCGACCGCCCCGGTCGCCCCGAGGGAGTGGCCCAGGGTCGACTTCGTCGCCGAAACCATCGCGTTCGGGTTGATCTGGTACATAGCCTGGGACTCCGGGCCGTCTCCGGCGACCGTGCCGGTCCCGTGCGGGCTGATGAAGTCGACCCTGTCCCCGTCGACGCGGGCGTTCTTCAGCGCGATCTGCATGGCGGCGTGGATGCCGCGGCCCTTGGGGTCGGGGTCGGCGACGTTGAAGGCGTCCGTGGTGCGGCCGATGCCGGTGATCTTCGCGTACGGCTCGGCGCTCCGGCGTTCGACGGATTCGGCGCTCTCGAGGACCAGGACCGCGGCGGCCTCGCCGATCACGAAGCCCGAGTGGCCCGCGTCGTACGGCCTGCACGCCTCCTTCGGATTGTCGTTGTCCCGGCTCATGGCGCGCATGGCGATAAAGCCCGCTACGATGACGGGGGTGATGGTCGCCTCGGAGGCGCCGCAGATCACCATGTCGGCGTCGCCGCGGCGGATAAGGTCGTAGCCGAGGCCGATGGAGTCGGTGCCGCAGGTGCAGGCGAGGGCGTTGGCGGTAGAGGGGCCCTTGATACCGAGTTGGATGCCGATGTGGGCGGCGGCGGCATTCGGCATGATCTTGGTGACCGCGAACGGGTTGACCCTGGCCGGACCCCTGTTGGTGATGGTCCACTGGGTCTCTTCCATGCTCGTCGCCCCGCCGATGCCGGTCCCGATGACGAGCCCGACGCGCTCGGGGTTGCCCTCGAGCTGGCCCCAACCGCCGGCGTCATCCAGCGCGAGCTTCGCCGAGGCGAGGGCCATCTGGGCGAAGCGGTCCGTCCGCTGGGCGGCCTTGCGGTCCATAAAATCTCTGGGCTCGAAATCGCTGCACTCCGCCGCGATCCTGACCCCGAAGCCGTCCGTGTCGAAGAGCGTTATGGGACCCATCCCGCTCTCGCCGGCCAGCAACGAACCCCAGAACGCCTCCCGGCCGGCGCCCACGGGGCTGACCATCCCAACCCCGGTTACGTAAGCCGCCCGGTCCCCGTGGCCGTTCTCCATCTCGCCCTCCGACCCTTCTCTAAGACTGCCGCTTCCTACAAGAGCGCCCATCTTAGCATCACCTCCCCCTCACGATGCTAAAGCCGGCCGCACCCCGGGCCGATAAACCCCTTATACGGCGGCGTAGCGAGGAGGGGCACGATGAACCACTGGGTGATGGCCTTTGTCGGCGAGCACGCGCGGCACAACCACGAAGCCACACGGCGCACGAACGCCTTCTGCGTCTCTTCGAACCGAACCCCGATCCGACGCGCTCGCCCCGGAGACCGTGCCCTTCTCTACCTCGCTGGGGAAGGCTTCGTCGGAAGCGCCGAACTCTCCTCGTCCGCCCACCCCCCCGATGCCACACCAGAGTGGTCCTCGAAGAAGCCCCCGTTGCTGCGGATCTCCGTCGAGAACCTCCAGCCGTTCCCGGAGCCGATCCCATACAAGTTCCCCGGGGACGGCAACCACCCCATCCTCGGCTTCCACCGCTACTCCCTTACGACGGGCTTCCTCGCCATTCCCGAGGACGGCTTCAAGGACGTGCTCGGCCGGGCAGGCCAGCGAGGGGAGACGTCAGAACCGAAAAGAGCCCTTACCGTTGTCGTAGGGGAACATCCGGCAGTCTACGAGACCACACAGCGCCCCACTACTCCTCCTGGCCGCGAGCACCGGGCTTCGGCGCCAGTCGAACCAGGGGCGAAAGACCGCGAGCGCGAGAAGCGGATAGCAGGGCAGCACGCGCTGTCGGAGGGCCGCAAGCGGGTCGCGTTGTGGACTGTGGCGGAGATGGGGGCTTCCCTGTTCGGGATGAAAGGCGCCGAGAGCCTCGCACGGGATAAAGCACGGGCGGCTGAGAAGACCTGGCTCGCCGGAGGTAGGGCGGAGGAGAGGGTCGGGGAGGAGTTGGAAGGGCTGCGGGCGCACGGCTTCTACGTATTCCACGACGTCCCGCTCCCCACGGTCGGGAACGTGGACCACGTCGTGCTTGGCGAGAGGGGTTTCTTCTCGATCGAGACGAAGAGCCACAGCGGGCACGTGACGGCGCGCAGGGGAGAGCTTTTTAGGAACGGGCGGTCCTTCGAGAAGGACTTCGTCAAGCAGGCGTGGAGCGGGTGTTATCGGCTTCGCGAGATCCTGGACGCCGACGTCACGCCGTTGCTGCTCTTCACCGACGCCTTCGTTAAGGGTGGCATCACCGCACGTGGCGTGCGCGTTCTGCCGCTCGGGTGGCTGAAGGGGGAGATCCTGAAGTCCCGGAGCCGCCACGACCTCGGAGCCGTCAAGTCCGCGGTAGCGAGGTTGAGCTCGGCCACGGGCTGCCATCCTTCGGCCGCGCCTCGCCCGGCTTGAGGGCAGCCCCTGCGGTAGTCACGGTCGGGCTTCCCGGAGTAAAATAGAAGCGCGACCCACGTTGCCCTCGCCGCTTCCGCCCTGGTGGTGTTGAGCAACCCCGCTATCTGCGAGGCCCGAGCTGCCGCGGAAATATAATAGGGCCGTGATCTTCTACGCCGCCACGCTGTTGTTTCTGGCGAACTTCGCCCTCGGGGTGCTGGTCCAACTCGGGATTGTGGACACGAAGCCCTTCCGCTGGCTGCACCACGCCCTCTTCTTCGCGGTCTTCGCCTCGGCCGCGGCCGCCGTGCTGGCCGGCTTCTACTGGGGCGCTCCCTACCGGTGGGCGCTCGTCCCCGTCCTCGGGCTGTTCGTCGTCCTGCCCTACGTTCGGGCGGGCACGAGGGGCCACGCGACCCTCGCTTGCACAGCGCTCGTCTTCTACGCCGTGGGATTGGCCCAAAGTGTGTAGAGGAGACGCCGCTTCTGTGAGCCCGTTGACCTCACGAGGACCGATCCCCGGGTAAGTTCAGTGAGCCGTGGAATTCTTCGTGGAGAGGCGGTAGCGCTGACGGTCGACGCGATCCCGACCCGTGCGCGCGCCACGCGTGCCGGAGGCAAACAGCCGGGCTGCTGCATCGTCGGCGGGGGGCCCGCGGGTCTGATGCTGGCGCTGCTCTTGGCACGCAGAGGCGTCGAGGTCACGGTGCTCGAGGCGCACGCCGACTTCGACCGCGACTTCCGGGGGAACACCATCAATCCGGCGGCGATGGAGGTGCTGGAGTCCCTGGGACTCGCCGATCGGATTCGGGAGTTGCGACATGCCCTGATCAAGAGGTTCATCGTTCAGGCCGGGCCCGAGCGGGAGACCTTCGCGGACTTCTCGCGCCTGAAGACGCGCTACCCGTACATCCTTATGCTCCCGCAGGCTCGCTTTCTGGAGTTTGTAGCGGCGGAAGCGGGGCGCCTGCCCAACTTCCGGATCTTGATGGGCGCGAGGGTGAGGGAGCTTGTACGGGAGGGCGGGGCGGTGCGCGGCGTCCTCTACGACGGGCCGGACGGCGAGAGGCGCAAGATGCGCTCGGATCTCGTCGTCGGGACGGACGGCCGCTTCTCGAAGGTCCGCAAGCTCGCGGGGCTCGAGCCGGTCGAGGGGGACCCGCCAATGGACGTCGTCTGGTTCAACGTGCCGCGCGAGGAGGGGGACCCGGAGGAGGCGGGGGCGATCTTCCGCTGCGGGCGCGGCGGGCTTCTCGTGCTCATGGACCACTTCGACCACTGGCAGGTAGGCTACATCATCCGCAAAGGGCACTACTCGCGCCTCAAGGACGCCGGGATCGCGGCTTTCAGGAGCGCGGTCGCGGAACTGGCGCCCGAGCTCTCGGAGAGGGTCGGGGGGATCGAGGACTGGCGGCAGGTCTCGCTCCTCTCCGTCGAGTCCGACCGCCTCAAGCGGTGGTACGCGCCGGGGCTGCTCGTGATCGGGGACGCGGCGCACGTCGTCTCGCCGGTCGGTGGGATCGGGATCAACCTCGCCATCCAGGACGCGGTCGAGGCGGCGAACGTGCTCGCGGGGCCCCTCGCGGAAGGCCGTCTCGGGACGAGGCACCTGCGGGCGGTGCAGCGGCGGCGGTCCCCGGCGGTCCGCCTCGTGCAACTCGCCCAGGAGCTCGCCCAGCGCTGGGTGGTGGCGAACGCCCTCGACCCCGAACGCGAGGAACCTTTCCGGCTGCCGCGCTCCCTGAAGCTGGCCTTGCGCGTCCCCATCCTGCGCGACCTGCCATCACGCCTCATCGCCTTCGGCGCATGGCCCGTGCGCGTCCGTGGCGCCGTCCGAAGCACCGAGGAGGAAAGATAGTGAGCGAAAGCGCTGTTGTATACTCAAAAAATGACTTCCTCGCGAGAGCACGCGGAGCACGCGTCGGTGGGGCGGGGCTAGATTTGGAGCTCTACGAAGCTCTCCGGCGGCGCAGGACCACCAACGGGCCGTTCCTCCCGGACCTGGTAAGCCCCGAACACCAGCGGATGCTCGTCGAGGTAGCCGCGATGGCCCCCTCGCACCTCAACAGCCAGCCCTGGCGCTTCGTCCTGATCGACGACCCCGAAAAGATACAGGCGCTCGCGAAGGAGAGCGGCGAGAGCATGACGCAGGTCTTTCGGGACGGGACGTTCTTCAAGCGCTACCGCCCCTACTTCCGCTTCTCGAAGAAGGAGATGGAAGAGAAGCGCGACGGCATCTACTTCGACCAGCTCCCGAGCGTCCTGAGGCCTTTCACCCGCCAGGTCTTCTCGCCGGCCGCCCAGGCCCTGATGAACCGCCTCGGGGTCCCGAGGACCCTCGGAGAGGACAACCGCAAGCTGGTCGCCGGCTCGCCGCTCCTGCTCGCCGTCCTGCTGGACAAGACCGAGTACCGGCCCGGCGAGCTCTCGGGCTTCTACTCCATCTTCGGGATGGGAGCCGCGATCGAGAACATCTGGCTGATGACCACCGAGCTCGGCATGGGCATCCAGTTTGTTTCTTTCCCGATGGAGGTCCCCGAGAGCTGGAGGAGGATACAAACCCTCCTCGACGTTCCCGAAGACCTGGAGCTTATGGCCGTTTATCGCCTGGGATACCTGCCCGAGGAGAAGCGCCGACCTTCCATAGACTGGACGAGCACGCAGCGCAAGCGCATCGACCAGTACGTCTTCCGCAACTCGTGCGCTACCCCCGAGACCGAGCCCTCGCCCGAGCTCGCGGAGCCAAACACCGCAGAGAAGAAGGAGAACGGACGATGAAGGGCGACAACCCGCGGGTGCTCTCGATAGCGACCTCCGTACCGCGTCACCGCATCCCCCAGGAGACGGCCAAAGACTTCGCGCGCGCGATGTTCTCGGAGGTCTACAGGGACGTCGAGCGCCTGCTCCCGGTCTTCGACAACGTGGATATCGAGGCCCGCAACTTCTGCGTCCCGCCGGAGTGGTTCTACGAGGACCACACCTTCCCCGAGAAGAACCGCTTGTACGTCGAGAACGCCCTCGACCTCTCCGAGAAGGCGTCTCGTCGGGCCCTGGATCGGGCGGGGGTAGAGCCCGGGGAGGTCGGGGCGATCTTCTTCGTCTCGACGACCGGGCTCTCGACGCCCTCCATAGACTCGCAGCTTCTCCAGAGGCTCGGCTTCTCCGAGAACACGCGCCGGGTCCCCGTCTGGGGCCTGGGGTGCGCGGCCGGGGCCAGCGGGCTCGCGATGGCCGCAGATCACGCCCGACTCTACCCCGAGAAGCCCGTCCTCTTCGTCGCGGTCGAGCTGTGCGGCCTGACCTTCCAGAAGGGCGACCGCTCCAAGGCGGGCCTTATCTCGACGGCCCTCTTCGCCGATGGCGCGGCGGCGGTGGTGCTCGGCGGTCCCGATCGGGCGCAGGAGGGGGTCGCGGGTCCCGAGCTTCTCGGCAGCTACAGCACCACGTGGCCCGGCACGGAGGACATCATGGGCTGGGAGATCGTGGAGTCCGGATTCAAGGTTCAACTCTCCCGGAGCATCCCCGACCTCGTCCGCAAACGCGTGCCGGAGAACCTGAAGATGGCCCTCGGCTCCGCGGGGCTCGCCTTCGGGGACCTGAAGCACTTCGTCACCCACCCCGGCGGCGCCAAGGTCCTCGACGCCTTCGAGGAGGTCTTCGACCTCGAACCCGGCGGCCTCGCCCTCTCCCGGGAGGTGCTCCGCTACCAGGGCAACATGTCCAGCGTCACCGTATTGTTCATCCTGGAGCGGCTCCTGGAGAGCGGGGAGACCTCACCGGGCGACCACGGGGTCCTCTCCGCCCTGGGCCCGGGCTTCTCCGCCGAGCACGTCTTCTTCAGGTGCTAGCGGCGGTCGGGCGGTAGCCGTTTGAGCGCCGTCCTGCTCATACTCGCGGTGGCCGCCATCTCCGCGCAGCGCCTTCTGGAGCTGGTGCTGGCGCGCCGCAACGAGAGAAAGTCGCGGGCACGAGGGGCCGTCGAGCGGGGCAAGGGACATTACCCTCTTATCGTAGGGCTGCACTCGTCGTGGATCGCCTCGACGCTCGTGGAGGGACTGGTTCGCGGCCCGGAGCCGCCGTCCTTCTGGCCCGTGGCACTGGCGTTGTTTCTGCTCGTGCAGCCGTTGCGTTACTGGGCGATCTTCTCGTTGGGCTCTTACTGGAACACGAAGATACTCGTCGTGCCGGGGGCGCGGCCGGTCGTTCGGGGGCCCTACCGGTACGTGAGCCACCCCAACTACGTCGTGGTCGTCGTCGAGATACTGACGTTCCCCCTGATCTTCGGCGCGTGGGCGACGGCGCTCGTCTTCACGGCCCTCAACGCCGCCGTACTCTACGTCAGGATCCGAGAGGAGAACCGGGCGCTCCGCGAACTGGCTGATGTAAGCTAGTCACGTAGTAGGCCCCTCGGAATCAAGCTGACGGGCCGAAGCACTGACAAGCTGACCAGCTTACAAACAGGAGGCCCCCGTGCTCGATCTTAAATTCATTCGGGAGAACGCCGACGCCGTCGCCGAGAACTGCAGGAATCGCCACGTCGAGGCGGACGTCGGGCTCGTGGTGGAGCTTGCGGACCGCCGCTCGGCGCTCATCCAGGAGCTAAACGAGCTCAAACAGCGGCAGAACGAGCTGGCGAAGAGCGTGGGGAAAGAGCGCGAGCAGGAGGCGAGGCAGAGGCTCGTCGAGGAGGCGCGCTCGATGAAGGAGCGGGTTCCCTCGAAGGAGGGCGAGCTCGCCGAGGTCGAGGGGAGGCTGCGCGAGGAGCAGCTCAAGATCCCGAACATGACCCACCCGGACTCCCCCATCGGCCGCGACGACTCCGAGAACGTCGAGATCCGCCGCTTCGGCGAGCCGACACAATTCCCCTTCGAGCCGAAGGACCACGTGGAGCTCGGCGAGGCGTTGGGGATCATAGATTTCGACGCCGGCGCGAAGACGACGGGCAGCAAGTTCTACTTCCTGCGCGGGGACGCCGTGCTTTTGGAGCTCGGGCTAGTCAGGTACGCGATGGACATCCTCATGGAGCGCGGGTACGAGCCCACGATCACCCCAGACCTCGCGCGCGACGAGGCGCTCGTCGGGACCGGCTTCAGCCCGCGTGGGCCGGAGACCCAGATCTACTCCGTCGAAGACTCCGATCTCTCGCTTATAGCGACCGCCGAGATCACGCTGGCGGGCTCCCTGGCCGACGAGATCCTGGACGAGTCCGACCTCCCCATCCGCCTCGCCGGCCTCTCCCACTGCTTCCGCACCGAAGCCGGCTCCCACGGCCGGGCCAGCCGGGGCCTGTACCGCGTCCACCAGTTCACCAAGGTCGAGATGTTCGCCTTCGCCACGCCGGAAGGGTCCGAGGCGATCCACGAGGAGATGGTCGGCATAGAAGAGCGCATCTTCCAGGGCCTGGGCCTCCCGTACCGGGTCGTGGATATCTGCACCGGCGACCTCGGGGGCGCGGCCTACCGCAAGTACGACCTCGAAGCCTGGATGCCCGGCCGCGACGCCTTCGGCGAGGTCACCAGCACCTCCAACACCACCGACTACCAGGCCCGCCGACTCAAGATCCGTTACAGAAGGGACGGAGGCCGTCCCCAGCTCCTCCACACCCTCAACGGCACCGCGCTCGCCATCAGCCGCGTCTTGATAGCCCTGCTGGAGAACTACCAGAGAGAAGACGGCTCGATCGAGCTCCCCGAGAAGCTCATCCCCTACGTCGGTAAGAAGCTCATAGGGCCTACGAATTAGGCCGAGCCGAGCGAGGAGGAGGTAAGGCGGGCGAAAATCCCTGTCGAGCGAGCGAATGGATCCGTGCTCTTCATCGCCGTTGGCGAGGATGCGCTCTGGTCCTCCGAGCGTGTCTCCTGGAGAGCGTTTGACAGGCTCCAGCGACACGACCGTCCCTTCGACGACGACTGTTGGTCTACGCGAGGGGCGGGCACCTGACCCGGGCGTCTTACGCGCCGACGGCCCCGGGCCGCGCGCAATTCTGCGGGACGGCGAGGGCGAACACCGAGGCCAGCGAGGACTCGTAGGAGCAGGTCGCGAGGCTCCTGGAAGAGAACCTCGAGCGATGATTCCGGCGGGTCGCTTCCCCGATGCGAGCGTCAGGGTGCTGCCGTGCTCACGTTGACCCGGCTGGACGTGACCCGACCCCCGGAATTCGGTCCAGTTACGA
>JADDPR010000292.1 GCA_016781775.1 Rubrobacter sp.
CCACCCTTTCGTCCTCGTGGTGGACCAGCCCGATGTTTACGTTCCTCCGGACCCCGCCCACGTCCGCCTTGGCCAGCATCGAATCCTCGTCGAGGATCTCGACTATGCGGCCCGGTATCCCCAAGCACATACGCTATGCCTCCTTGCCTTTGAAAACAGCATCCGCCAGCACCGCTTGTCCCAGAGCGAGCCCGCCGTCGTTGGCCGGCACCCGCCGGTGCCGGTAGACCGTGAAGCCTTTCCCCGTCAACAACTCTACCACTTGCTCCATTAGCAGCCCATTTTGAAACGTCCCCCCGGAGAGCGCGACGGCGCTCGCCCCCCCGGTCTCGCGGATCCTCTCGCAACCCGCAACGACGACCTCGGCCATCGTCCGGTGGAAGCGGGCGGAGATCTCCGCGGCATCTCGCCCCGCCAGCAGGTCCTCTACGACCTCGCCTACAATGCTTCGGGTCTCCACCACCCATCCCTCTCCTTCGGATCGCAGCCGGAAGGGGTACCCCCGGCTTGCGAAACCTGCCGCGGCCAGCTCCAGCTCCACCGCGGCCTGCCCCTCGTAGGTCGTCCTCACGGAGCCCGGCACGCCGACCAGCGCCGCGACGGCGTCGAAGAGGCGGCCCGCGCTCGAGGTAGGCGGGGTGTTCAGCCCGTGCTCCACGAGCCGGGAGATCAGGCGCACGTTCTGCTCCCCCGCGCGCCGCACCAGCGCGAGCGGGAGTCTCAGGGTCTCGTCGTCGCCATAGAGGGTAATAAGGTGCGCCAGCGCCACGCGCCACGGCTCGCGGATGGCCGCCGTCCCGCCCGGCATGGGAGCGTACTCCAGGTACGCCCGTCGCGCGAAACCTTCCCGGACGCTCCCCTCGAAGAACTCCCCGCCCCAGACAGCGCCGTCGGTCCCGTAGCCGGTCCCGTCCAGCGCGACCCCGACGACCCGCTCTTCGCCCGGTCGTTCGTTGTCCGCCAGGCAGCTCGCGACGTGGGCGTGGTGGTGCTGCACGCCCACCGCCGGGAGCCCCGCGTCCTCCAGGTCTCGGGCGTACTTCGTGGAGAGGTACTCGGGATGCAAGTCGTAGGCGATCAGCTCCGGCCGCACGTCGAAGAGCCGGCAGTAGTGCTCGACCCCCTCCCTAAAGGAACGCAGGGTCTCATAGTTCTTCAGGTCCCCGATGTGGTGGCTGAGGAAGATGTGACGGTCCTTCGCCACGCCGAACGTGTTCTTCAGCTCCCCGCCGCAGGCTAAGGTGTGTCGGCCGAGGTCCTCCGCGAGCCGCAGCGGCGCAGGAGCGTACCCCCGCGAACGCCTGATGGGGTAAGGCTGTCCGCCCACCACGCGCGCCACAGAATCGTCGCAGCGCATGTGGATGGGGCGGTCGTGGACGAGGAAGTAGTCCGCGATGTCTCCCAGAAGCTCCAACGCCTCCCCGTCCCGGTAGGCTATGGGCTCGTCCGAGCGGTTGCCGCTGGTCATGACCAGCGGTATGCCGGCGTCGCGCAGGAGCAGGTGGTGGAGCGGGGCGTAGGCCAGCATGACGCCCAAAGTCTTCTGGCGCGGGGCGACCTCTTCGGCCACGCCGTCGCCCTCACGGCGCTCCAGGAGCACGATGGGGCGCGCTGGGGAGGCGAGCAGCGCCCCTTCTTCCAAGCTCACCCGGCAGAGCTCTCGCGCCTGTTCGAGGTCGCGCGCCATGAGCGCGAAGGGCTTGTCCTGACGGACCTTGCGGCCTCTTAGCTTGCCCACGGCCCTGGCGTCGAACGGGTCGCAGGCGAGGTGGTAGCCGCCGAGGCCCTTGATCGCCAGTATGGCTCGCCCCCGCAGCATCTGGGCCGCGCGGCCCACCGGGTCCTCCGGCCTGACGCTGAGCTCGCGTCCGAGCCTGCCGTCGAGCAGCCGCACCCGGGGACCGCAGACCGGGCAGGCGTTGGGCTGGGCGTGGAAGCGCCTATCCGACGGGTCGTCGTACTCCCGCCGGCACTCGGGGCACATCTCGAAGGAGGCCATCGTGGTCGTCGCGCGGTCGTATGGCACCTGCCGCGTTATCGTGAAGCGCGGGCCGCAGTTGGTGCAGTTTGTGAACGGGTAGCGGTAGCGCCGGTCGGCGGGGTCGAGCATCTCCGCCAGGCACTCCTCGCAGGTGGCGACGTCCGGCGAGATCAGGGCCCGCAGCCGGACCCCCTCCCGGCTCTCCTCGATGCGAAAACCTCTCTCCCCGAGCACCGCGAGGGGCCGCCAGCCCACCGCCTCCACCACGGCCAGCGGCGGCGCCTCCTCCCTTATCTCGCGCAGAAAAAGTTCCAGCTCCTCCGGCGGGCCCTCCGCCTCGATGTGGACGCCTTCGGCGTCGTTGCGCACCAGCCCGGAGAGACCGTGCCGTCGCGCCAGGGCGTAGACGAAGGGCCTGAAGCCCACGCCCTGCACGATGCCCCGTACAGAGATCTCCCGGCGCTCCCGGGTGGGCACCCTCATGTGGCGGTCGGCTCTCTCACCAACGACGCGCACAGCTTTCGCAAGCGCCGAGTAGCCTCGGCGGCACCTCTCTCGACCGGTTCGCTCAGGCCCATTCCAAGCTCGCACTCCTTGGGCTGGCATCCCAGGATATACACCCGGGGAGGCAGGACATCGATGGCCCGCGCCAGGGTCAGGGCCTTCGAAGGCACCGCCAGATGAGTGTCGGCCAGGAACTCCTGCCGGCCCTCCTCGGTCAACTCCTCCGTGTCGGGGACCTCCACCTCCAGCAGGCAGACGGTGCCAGGCTCCTCCCCCCGGTCGGTCGCATCCACGATGACGAGAGCCTCGTAGCCGTCCATCAGCTCCTGGACCATCCTGATGCCGGCGATCCCGGACTCGAATACCTGGATTGCCTCCGGCACACCGTCCTCGGAGAATCGCCGGATGACCGCTATCCCGAAGCCGTCGTCCCCGAGCAGGTCGTTGCCCACGCCGGCCACCAGCACCCGGGGCTTCAACGCGCCTCTACCTCTTCCACCCCTACCGCGATCTTTATCTCCCCATCCCGCACCGCTACCGGGAGCACCGCGAGCTTGCCTTCTTCGTCCTCTCGATTGCCGGTCCGCACGTCGTAGCGGCAACCGTGCCAGGGGCAGACCAGCGT
>JADDPR010000164.1 GCA_016781775.1 Rubrobacter sp.
CGCCGAGGCCGTCTCGTTCTGGGCCGGCGTGCCGGGGGAGGGCGTGGACCGCGACGAGGCCCGCCGCTGGGTCGTCGAAGGGGTCACAAAGGTCGCCGAGAGGGCGGCGACCCGGGGCGTGGTGGCGACCCTGGAGCCCGAGCCGGGGATGCTCGTCGAGACGCTCGACGATTACGTCGCGCTGGCAGAGGAGGTACCGGGCTTAAAGCTCGCCCTCGACACCGGCCACTGCCTCGTCACCGGCGAGAGGGACCCGGCCGAGGCGGTCCGCGAGTTCGCAGGCTCCATGGGGACGGTCTCCATCGAGGACATGCGCCGGGGCGTGCACGAGCACCTGCCCTTCGGAGAGGGAGACATGGACGTCCCGGCCGTGCTCCGTGCGCTGGAGGAGGTCCGTTTCGGGGGCCTCGTCTGCGTGGAGCTCAGCCGCGAGTCTCCCCGGGCGCATGCCGCCATCCCCGAGGCTCTAAGCTTTCTGCGCGAGGCCACGAGCGAGTCGAGAGGGCTGAGGGCTGGTGGCTGACGGCTTGAAAATCTGCTTCGTCTCGCGCCGGTTCTACCCCACGATCTCCGGGATGAGCGTCTACGCCGACAACCTGCTTCGCGAGCTCGTGCGCATGGGTCACAGCGTGACGATGGTCTCGCAGTACCGCGGCGACGATCTCGGCAGGCGCGTCTACGGCGGGGGACCGCCGCCGGAGGTGCCCGGGGTGCGCGTCATCGGGCTCGAATCTTTGGGCGAGCAAGACGGCGGCGACTTCGAGAGGGACATAGATGCGATGGTCGAGACGATCGTCGCCGAGCACGAGGATGGGGGCCCGTTCGACGTGATCCACGCGCAGTACGGCTACCCGACGGGCCTCGCCGCGATGCAGGCAAGCCGTACCTTGGGGGTCCCGAACCTCGTCTCGATCCAGGGCGGCGACGGACACTGGATCGGCAGCTGCTGCGGCACGCACAAGCGGGCGATGCTCGCCGTCCTCGGCCACGCCGGCGCCCTACTAATAGGCTCCCGCTCCTTCGCCGAGGAGGTCACGGAGAACCACGGCACCCCTCCCGAACGCTTCACCGTAATCCCCAACGCCGTCGACACCGAACGCTTCACCCCGCCCGAAAAACGTTCCCGGGGGGAGATCTCGGACGAGCCCTTGCTCCTGTACCACGGCCGGGTCGACCGGCGCAAAGGCGTGCTCGTCCTCCTCGACGCCTTCGCGGAGTTGAGCGGAGAACGCCCCCTTCGTCTCGCCGTCTCCGGCATCGGCCCCGACCTCGACGCCGTCACCGAGCGCGTCGCGGAGCTCGGCCTGGGAGACAAGGT
Source organism: Rubrobacter sp. (assembly GCA_016781775.1). Lineage (GTDB taxonomy): Bacteria > Actinomycetota > Rubrobacteria > Rubrobacterales > Rubrobacteraceae > Rubrobacter_F. Next base: position 1,319 of record JADDPR010000164.1, read on the forward strand.
CGACATCGTCGGGTACTCCCCCAACGAAGCGGTCCCTTCGGTGTACCGCCGCGGGGAGGTCTTCGTCACCCCGACCTTCGCCGAGGGCTTCTCCAGCACCATCCTCGAAGCGATGTCAACCGGACTCCCGATCGTCTCGACGCGCGCCGTCGGCGTGGTGGAATGCCTGCGCCACGAGGAGAACGCCCTACTCTCGGAGGTCGGGGACGCCGGGAGCCTCGCCGCCGAGCTGCGGCGCATGCTCGACGACGCCGCCCTACGCGAACACCTCGCCGCCCAGGGCCTGAAGGAGGCACGCACGCTCTACTCCTGGCCCGCCATCACGGGGCGGATAGTGGACGAGTACCGGGAGCTCGTGGGCACCCGCCCCGACACGGCCTGGTCCGCCGAAGGACCGGTAGAGCCCTGCCGGTTCCGCGAGACCCCGCACCTGCTTTGAGGAGCCGTCGGCACTCAGCCCTCAGCCGTCGGCTTGCGGGCTGCGACCGGTGGGATCTTCACGGCGAGACGGCGGATCGTCGGGCCAAGCACTGCCGTTCGCGGCAAGGCCGTAGCTCGCGGCGCACCTCTCGCGATCGTGACGGGCTGGGGGCTGATGGCTGACCATTCCAAAAAACCTACCGCGCTCTTCGTCTCGCCTCACCTCGACGACGTCGCCTTCTCCTGCGGCGCGACCCTCGCCCTGCTCGCGAGGAGCGGCTGGCACACGGTCCTCGCGACGGTCTTCACGAGGAGCGTCCCCGACCCCACGGGCTTCGCGCTCGCCTGCCAGACCGACAAGGGTCTCCTCCCCGAGGTGGACTACATGGCGCTGCGCCGCGAGGAGGACCGCGAGGCCGCGGAGCACCTGGGCGCAGGGGAGCGCATCTGGCTCGACCTCCCCGAGGCGCCGCACCGCGGCTACGAGTCCGCCGCCGCCATGTTCGCCGGTGTCCCGGAGGAGGACGAGGTCTGGAGCGAGGTGGCCGAGAACCTGAGGGGCCTGCTCGAAGCCCACACCCCGGACGTCCTCTTCGCCCCGCAGGCCCTGGGCGAGCACGCGGATCACCTGCAGGTCGTGCGCGCCGTGCTCGAACTCGCCGACGCGCCGGCCGCCTGGTACCGCGACGCCCCCTACGCCACACGCAACCCCAAGTCTCTCCCCTCGCCGCTCCTCCCGGACGGGCTCTCGGAGGTTGCCGTGGACGTCACCGAAACCCTCGACGCAAAGCTCCGGGCCTCCGCCGCCTACGGAACCCAGCTTGGCTTCCAGTTCGACGGCGAGGGCGGCATGCGCGAGACCCTCTCGGGCTTCGCCGCCTCCGAGGCCCGCCGCCTCGGCCTGCCGTCCGGAGAGGCGGCGGAAGCCTTGATGCTGCCGGAGACCGGCGAGCTCCTCGAAAACGACGTGTTGCGGAAATGCCTGTGGCTGCCGTCGGGACGGCGGTTATGAAGAACGCCGGGACCTGGAGGGGGGCGCGAGAGAGCCGGCGGGGACGTGAATGCTTGCGGGCCACCGTGTCGTGTAGAAGACGGCGTCGGCCGCGGGATACGAACGGAAAGAAGCTGAGACGAACTTGGATTTAACGAACAAAAAGGTGCTCGTGACCGGGGCCGACGGGTTTATCGGGAGCCACCTGACGGAGGCGCTGGTGCGCCTGGGGTGCGACGTGCGGGCCTTCGTGTACTACAACTCGTTCAACTCCTGGGGGTGGCTGGACCACTCGGAGGACGAAGTCCGGGAGGCCCTGGAGGTCTTCGCCGGGGACGTGCGCGACCCGCACGGGGTAAAGGCCGCCATGCGGGGGTGCGACGTCGTGTTCCACCTTGCGGCCCTGATCGCTATACCCTACTCCTACCACTCCCCGGACACCTACGTGGACACCAACGTCAAGGGGACGCTCAACGTCCTGCAGGCGGCGCGCGAGACGGGCGTGCAGAAGGTCGTCCACACCTCGACTAGCGAGGTGTACGGCACGGCCCGCTACGTCCCCATCGACGAGGGGCACCCGTTGCAGGCCCAGTCGCCGTACTCGGCCAGCAAGATCGGGGCGGACCAGATGGCGCTCTCCTACCACCGCTCGTTCGGCACGCCGGTGAGCATCGTCCGGCCGTTCAACACCTACGGCCCCAGGCAGTCGGCGCGCGCGGTCATCCCGACGATCATCACCCAGATAGCCGGGGGCGCGAAGGCCATAAAGCTGGGGGCCACGAGTCCCACGAGGGACTTCAACTTCGTCAGCGACACGGTGGGGGGCTTCGTCGCCGTCGCCCGCTCCGACGCCTCGGTCGGGGAGGTCATAAATATCGGCAGCGACTTCGAGGTCTCGATAGGGGAGACGGCCGGGATCATCGCCGGGGTAATGGGGCGGGAGATAGAGGTCGTCTGCGACGAGGAGAGGCTGAGGCCGGATGCCTCCGAGGTGGAGCGGTTGTGGGCGTCGAACGAGAAGGCGAGGAGGATTCTCGACTGGACCCCGGAGTACGCCGGGCGGGACGGGTTCAGGCGCGGGATCGGGCAGACCGCCGAGTGGTTCACCGAGGCGGACAACCTCAAGATGTACAAGGCGGAGGTGTACAACATCTGATGGGTGGGTCCGGGCCCATGCGGGCGGTGATCCTTGCGGGCGGCAAGGGCACGCGGCTCCGCCCGTACACGACGACCCTGCCAAAGCCCCTGATGCCTGTCGGCGACCGCCCGATCCTCAACCTCGTCATGGACGGGCTGAGGGCCGCCGGCGTGGAACGGGTGACGCTCGCGGTCAACCACATGGCCGAGGTCATCATGGCGTTCTTCGGCTCCGGCGAGAAGTTCGGGCTCCGCATCGACTACTCCGTGGAAGACAAGCCGCTGGGCACGATCGCCCCCCTCAAGCTCATAAAGGACCTCCCCGAAAACTTCATCGTGATGAACGGGGACACCCTGACGGACATAGATTACGTCGCCCTGTACGAGGCCCACATCGACTCGGCGAGACCGCTGACCATCGCGACCCACCGGCGTCAGGTAAAGGTGGATTTCGGCGTCCTCGAGGTGGACGAAGCCTCGGGGTCCGTGGCGAGTTTCCGGGAGAAGCCGACCAACCACTTCGAGGTGAGCATGGGCGTGTACGTCTTCAACCGCAGCCTGCTCGAGCGCGTCCCCGACGACGAGCCCTACGGCCTCGACGACCTGGTGCTCGGGATGCTCCAGGACGGGCAGCCGATCAACGCCTACAGGTTCGACGGCTACTGGCTGGACATCGGTCGTCCCGACGACTACGACCGGGCGAACGAGGACGTGGAGGGGCTGGACCTACGGGGCTCCGGATCCCCCGACACCATTTGAGCCCTCCGCGAACGGTGCTCGTCGCGGGCTCCGGGGGCTTCGTCGGACGTCACGTCGTCCGGGCGCTCGAAGAACGTCTCCCCGACGCAACGGTGTGCGGCCTCGGACGCTCCGCCGGCCGCGGCGGTCCGCTCGATGAATTCCTCCCCGTCGAGGTTCGGGCGGAGAACCTCGGGGAGATAGGACATTACCTGTCCTCCGGCCCCGCCGGCCCCGTCGAGGCCGTGGTGAATTGCCTTGGAGCCCTCACCAACGACCACGAGCCGGCCGCGCGGGACAACGTGCGCGCAACCGAGGCCCTGATCGAGGCCGCTTCCGGAGCCGCGCCGGGGGTCTACTTCGTGCATTTCGGCTCCGCGGCGGAGTACGCCCCGCTGGAGCCTCCGCAGGGGACGGACGAGTCCACGCCCACCCAGCCGACGAGCGCCTACGGGGAGAGCAAGCTGGCGGCGACGCGTCTCGTGCTCGAAGCCGCCCGTGCGAGTTGGATCTCGGGCACCGTCCTGAGGCTCTCCAACCCCATAGGCCCGGGCATGCCCCCCACGACGCTCCCCGGCAAAGTCCTCGACTTTCTCGCGGGCACGACCGAAGAAGACGTCCTCAACCTCGGCGACCTCTCCCCCTACCGCGACTTCGTGGACGTGCGCGACGCGGCGGACGCCGCAGCGTTGGCCCTCCTCGATCCACTCGCCGCAGGCGGGGAGGTCCTCAACATCGGCAGCGGGGTCGCGCGCAGGGCGCGCGACCTGGTCCGCGGGCTGCTGGAGGCGAGCGCTCGTCCCGGTGCGACCTTTCGGGAGAACTCCGACGGCTCCGCAAGGTCGGGGGCGGTCGGCTGGCAAGAGATGGACATCTCCAGGGCGCGCGGGGTACTGGGCTGGACCCCCGACACCCCGTGGCCGGAGACCCTACGCTATGCCGCTCACGGGTCTCGGGGAGGACGGCGGGCGTAGAGCCACGGGCTGTGCGCAAGGTAATTGCATACCTTGCCACGAACCAGGGGTGGCGAGAGGAGGGGCCGGAGATTGGCCCTCCCTTACAATTCCGGCATGGAAAGCGTGCGGCCGAGGAGCGTGCGGAACCCGTACCCGCTGGTCGACGGCTCGCAGCCGGGTGAAGGAGGAATCTGATGGAGCGAACGCAGCCGGCGTCGGCGAGCGGCCCGGTGGACCGTCCGGGCCTTCTGCGCGGCCGGAACGTCTTGCTTCGCCCGCTTCGGGCGGACGACGTCGAGCGGGTGGTCGAGATCCAGGCGGAGCCGGGCGTCGCCCGCTGGTGGGGGCCCCCGGACGAGGCCGAGTTACGCCGGCAGGCCGACGGTAGCGCCGAAGAGAAGGCGCTCGCGATAGAAACGGAGGGCGAGCTTGTGGGCCTGATCCAGTACCACGAGGAGGACGAGCCCGACTTTCGATACGCTGGGATCGACATCTTCCTCGCCGGGCGGGCACAGGGGCGTGGGCTGGGGACCGACGCGGTGCGAACGCTCGCGCGCTACCTGATAGACGAGCGGGGACATCACCGGCTCACGATTGACCCGGCGGCCGACAACGCCGCGGCGATCCGCGCCTACGAAAAGGTCGGCTTCCGTGCCGTCGGAGTCATGCGCGAGTACTGGCGTTCGCCGGACGGGGCGTGGCGCGACGGCCTACTCATGGACCTGCTCGCGCGCGAGCTCGACCGGGCGTGAACACCCGAGAATAGCGCCGTCATCGAGCCCGGGTTGCAACCGTGCGCGATCCCGAGGAGCGGCCACGATGTACGGTGCTCGTGCGGTGGCCTCTCCACCGCACCCTGTCCGCCACCCTGGTTGCGCGTCTATGCCGGGCCGTTTGCGAAATCCCACACTCGTTCCGAGGTTTCCGTATGCCCGGTCGTGTCCCGAGCCACGTCTGCGGGCCTCCGGCGGGCTCACCCGCCAGACCCGCCCGAGCCCCGAAGGTTCAGGGCCGCATTGCGCGGTGGAGGTCCAGGACTGGAGGCGGCACGTCCGTCCCGGAGAGCATGTCGTGGACCTGCCCTCGGTGGTGCGTCTGGTGGTTGAAAAAATGCGGGAGCAGAAGGTCCACGGGGTCTTCCAGGAGCCTGCCCTCGTTGTTCTCGTAGCGGATCGTGCCGGCCAGGAAGCCCTCGTCCATGCCCGCGACGAACTCCTCGATGCGGGCGTCCTCCCGCTCTCTTGCCTCCCTGAGCTCCGCGAAGCCATCGTAAAGAATGGCGTCCAGACCGGTGGAGGGGACCTCCTCACCCGAGAAACGCGCAAGCCAGATGCGGTCCCCGACCATAAGGTGGTTCAAGGTACCGTGGATGTTGCCGAAGAAGGCGGGCCTTCGTCTCTTGAGCTCACCGTCCGTGAGGCGCGCGCAGGCGTCGTACAAGCGGCGGTTGGCGAGACGGTTGTAGCTGGCCAGCATTCGGAAGTGTCGTAGCAGTGGGTCGGTCACTCTGCCCTCCCTGGCGCCGGCGTCGTCGGGACAAAGTATCTCCGGTGCCGGGTCATTCGAACCCCTCCTACGTCCCCACGTTCCCTACTGCCTCGTCCCAGTCGTGTGGTACGGGCCTTACGGCAAGCGGTCTACGGTCAGCACCCGCACGGAGCGAGAAACCGGGTCACCATTGCGTCCACCGCCACGACCCCTTGGTAGCGTGCGACCGAGACGCGGTGGTTGCCGTCGAGCATGTAGTACTCCCCGCCGAGTTTGTATAGCTCCACCGGCGGCAGTGGTTGCCCTCCCGAAGCGCCCGATCCACGCTCCTCCACCTGTCGCCCAAACACGAGCAGACCGGCAAGAAGCCGCGGTCGAAGTCCATGCATCTCCCGACGCTTCCGGAGATCCTCCCCACCTCGACGATCTCGAACCCCCGGCAGCACTCCTTGAAGCTCCCCGAAAGCTCTCTCGCTTCTCCGAAGCAGGCGAGCCGGCCGGCAACGTCCTCGTTCGACCCTCCGCCCCGAAGCCCGGTCGCCAACCTCCTGACCAACCGCCCGAAAAACTCCTCTCGACGCGCTCGGGCGAACCCCCCGTGGATTTCCTGCTCCGCCTCCGACGGACCCAACATCCCGCCTCCCCTTGACACAACAGGACCTTGCAACCTACACTTATATAAAACATATTTGATATGTAAAGGAGGCGTTGCTCGTGGTTGAGAAGCTCAAGCGACAGGTCGGTAGGAGGTACGCCGAGGCCGCCCTCGCGGTCCGGGAGGGTGGGGGAGGCGCGTCTTGTTGCGGGCCTTCTTGCTGCGGGCCGGACGGGAGAGCGCCGGCGGTGGACATGACCGCGGGGAGTTACTCTGGCGAGGAGAAGGGCGAGCTGCCGCATCGTGCGGCCGAGGCTTCCATGGGCTGCGGGAACCCGGTGGCGCTCGCGGCGCTCTCGCCGGGGGAGGTAGTGCTCGACCTCGGGAGCGGCGGCGGGATCGACGTGTTGCTCTCGGCCCGGCGGGTCTCCCCCGGCGGGAAGGCTTATGGGCTGGACATGACGGACGAGATGCTGGCCCTCGCCCGCGAGAATCGGGAGGAGGCCGGGCTGGAGAACGCCGAGTTCTTGAAGGGCGAGATCGAGGCCATCCCCCTCCCCGATGGTCACGTCGACGTCGTTATCAGCAACTGCGTCATAAACCTCTCCACCGAGAAAGAGAAGGTCGTGGGCGAGGCATTCCGGGTGCTCAAGCCCGGCGGGCGCCTCGCCGTCTCCGACGTGATCTTTCTCGGCGACAAGGCGCGGCTCCCGGAAGGGGTGGTACGGAGCGTCGAGCTCTGGTCCGGCTGCGTCTCCGGCGCGCTGGAGAAGGCGGAGTACGAGACGATGCTCGCCTCCGCGGGCTTCGAGGACGTCTCCGTGGAGGTTACGCACACCTACGAGCCCGAGCTTATCGAGGGGCTGGGAGGTACGGAAGGCGTCCGGGCGCTGCGCGAGGTCCCCGTCGCCAGCGCGTTCGTCCGGGCCCGCAAGCCGGAGGGGGCGTAGGTGTCACGGCAAGAACTTCGGGTCTTGCCATCGGGCGGCACGCTCCCGGTGGGGGAGGACCGCGGCACCGGGGAGGAGCGGATCGGGAGGCTCGTGGCCCTGGGGCGGGCGCTCTCGGACCCGATCCGGGTGCGGATGCTCGGGATGATGGCCGAGGGCCGTAGTTGTTGCGGCCCGCTGCCCGATCGCGAAGTCCCGGCCGGCGTGGACGAGGAGGATCTCGGGATCTGCGTGTGCGAGTTCGAGGAGCACTTCGGTATGGGACAGTCCAAGGTCTCCTACCACGTGAAGAAGCTCAAGGAGGCCGGCCTGGTGCGCGAGCAGAAGAGGGGGAGGTGGAGCTTCTACTCCCTGAACGGCGAGACCGCCCGGGGGCTACTCGGCGAGGCAGCCGGGCACCTCGGGATCAGGGAGCCACGATGAACGCGCACGTCGTGCCCGCGCGCGCCGAGGACTTGCCGGCGGTGCTCGCCCTGCTGGAGGAGAACCAGCTGCCGAAAGAAGGGCTCGTAGAGCACCCCGTGGCGGTATTGACCCTCCGGGAGGGGGAGCGCATCGTGGGCAGCGCGGCGCTGGAGCTCTACGGGGCCTCGGTCCTCCTGCGCTCGGTCGCTGTTGTGAGCGGGCGGCGCGGGGAGGGGCTCGGGAAACGTCTGACGCGGGAGGCGCTGAAGCTCGCCCGCGAGCGCGGGGCGGAACGGGCGTACCTCCTTACGGAGACGGCGGACGGGTTCTTCGGGCGCTTCGGGTTCCGGCCCGTACCGCGCTCCGAGGTATCCGAGGGCGTTCGGTGCTCCGTAGAGTTCGTCTCGGCCTGCCCGAAGAGCGCGCGGGCGATGATGGTGGATCTTACGGAAAGGGCAAGATGAACAAGACCCGGGTACTCTTCCTCTGCACCCACAACTCCGCCCGCTCCCAGATGGCCGAGGGGCTCCTGCGCCACCTCGCCGGGGACCGGTTCGAGGCCCACAGCGCGGGCACGGAGGCCACGCACGTCCGCCCGCTCGCGGCGCGGGCGATGTCCGAGATCGGTACGGACATCTCCGGCCAGGAATCCAAGACGCTCGACCGTTATCTGCGGGAGCCCTTCGACTACGTCGTCACCGTCTGCGACGCCGCCAACGAGGCCTGCCCCGTCTTCCCCGGCGCGAAGGAACGCCTCCATTGGTCCTTCCCGGACCCGTCGCGGGCGACCGGCACGGAGGAGGAGCGCCTCGGGGTGTTCCGGGCGGTGCGCGACGAGATCCGCGCTCGCATCGAACAAGATCTGCTCCGGTAAGATCATCCGGGCCGGTCGCGTCCTACCCACTGAGCCACAGAACGGGGACCGGGTAGAGGGAAGCCATTCCGATCCCCCTTGGCACGGCGACGAGCGCGCCTCTCCGGAAAGAGGCTCCACCTACGGCGCAGGGAAGGACGAGCAATACGACGGACGTGGCCGGTCCGGCTGAGATGCGGCCCGGGATGACCGTCTCCGGTCTGCTTGCTTTTCCTTCCCGCCGTCGTTTTGGGTCTCGCGGTGAAAGCCGTCGCCAGAGAGCGGGAGGGCCGGCGTTCGACGGCCCTCCCGCTATGTTGCATTGGCTTTTCTCAGGATCGCGAGCGGCGTCGTGAGGCGAGCGCGAGGGAGACGAGACCCGTCAGGAGCAGCGCCGCGCCCGCCAGGGACGGCAGCGCGAGGTCGGGGCCGCCGGTGGCGGGTAACTCGTTCGGCATCTCGGACGCCTCCTCCTGGGCGGCGGGTGCCTGTTGGGTCGTAGGCGCCTCCTGAAGCGGTAGGCATTTGATCTTGCTGCCCGTCTGCGCCACGAACTCTTCGCACTCCTCGTATCCGGTCGGTACGTCCTCCTGCGTGGGAGGCTCTACCTGTGTCGGAGGCGCCGAGAACAGCTCCTCGCAAGCGATGCCGTCGGCGTCGGCGTCGAGGTCGCTGGGGTCGGCCGGGTCCGCGTCGAGGGCTGCCTGGGCCTCCTCACGCGAGCCGAAGTCCGCGCAGTCGAGGTCCGAGGTCTGCCCGTATTGCTGCGGAGCCGGGGAGGCGTAATCGGTGACGAGGCCCGTCCCGTCCTCGAAGGAGACCTCGCCGGTCGAGCTCGCCTCGAACTCGCACGCGACGCCGTCGCCGTCTGCGTCCAGTCCGTTCGGGTCGCTGGGTCGGCATCCAGGATGGCCTGCGCCTCCGCCTGCGCCGCCTCGGGACTCGACGCATCCGCGGGTAGTAGCTGCGCGCAGTCCAGGTCCGAGCCGGCCCCTTGCCCCGTCTCTTGCTGGGCCTGTGCGACCGGCGCGAGCGCCAGCACGACCGCGGCGCAGAGCGCGACCAACAACGGCATCCTTCTCATGGTGATACCTCCCCGTAGAGTTGCCTCGGCGAGGAGCCTAAGCCAGCGGCGAAACACCGTCCAACGTTTGGGGGCGGCTTCGCGCCAGATTCATACTTTAGGCCAGGTCGCGTACCCTATCGGTGGGTAGGAGGCGTGTCCGGGGAGGCGCTAGGCGCTGTTCGTGTCCCGGACCCACTCCGTTTCGAGCTTCGGCGGCTTGGCGAGGGTCTGCATGACGACGCAGTACTGCTCGGTCTTCTCGTGGAGCCCGTCGATCTGCTCGGCCGTGGCCTCCGGAGCGTCGACCTTGAGGACGAGGCGGATCTCTTCGAAGCCGACCGGGGCTTCCTTGGAGATGCCCAAAGTGCCGGCGAGGTCTAGCGTGCCTTCGACGACGGCCTCTATGCTCTTCGTGGGGACGTTCATCGCGGTCGCGACCATCTGACAGGTGATCTGGGCGCACGCGGCCAGCGCCCCGAGGAGGAGGTCACCCGAGCACGCCGCCGTGCCCATGCCGCCTACTCCTGCGTGGGCCTCGGCCTCGTAGACCGCGCGCCCGATGTCCACGGAGCAGGACATCGGGGTGTCCGTCTCGCTCCCGCTCGCCCGGAGCGTTATCCGGGAAGAGCCGGGCTCGTCGCGGTACCTTTGCTTGAGGGGCTTCTGTATCGACCGTAGGTCCGTACTCATGCTCACCGCCGTATGGTTGACTTCTTATCCGCCCCACTATACATACGGCAGCCCCTCACGGTACGAGAAGAAACGCTTTCGCGGGGCTTACGCGCGCCCGAGGGCGAGGCCGAAAAGGTCGTCGGGGTCGGTGTAGAGCTCCGAGAGCTCGAAGCCCCCCTCGCCGAACATCTCCCGCGCGGACTCGAGGGTAAACTTCGTGCTGATCTCCGTCCGCATCCCCTCCCCGGCCTCGAACTCGACCTCCATGTCGAGCGCCCTGACCGGCATCTTCTGGGCGACCCGCGAGTGGAGCCACATCTCGACGCGGGACTTCTCCCGGTCGAAGACCGAGCGGTGTTCGAAGAGGTCGGGGTCGAAGCTCGCGTCGAGCTTCTTGTTCAGGACGCGGAGGAGGTTCTTGTCGAACTCGGCCGTGACCCCTTTGGCGTCGTCGTAGGCCGCCTCGAGGACGGACGGGTCTTTTACGAGGTCCATGCCGACGAGGAGGTGGTCGCCCTCCCGGAGCCCGGACCGTAGCTTCCCGAGAAACTCGCGGCGTTTCTCGGGGGTGAAGTTGCCGATGGTGCCACCCAGGAAGATCACGAGCCTCCCGCCGTCGCCGGAGAGGACCTTCCCCAACGGACCCTCGAAGTCGCCGACGAAGCCGCGGATTTCGAGCCTCGGGTACTCTTCGAGGAGCCTCCTCGCGCTCCCCTCCAGCGCGCTCTCGCTGACGTCGAGCGGGACGTAGCGGAACGGGTCGGCCTCCTCGGCGGCCATCGCGTCCAGGAGGACGCGGGTCTTCGAGGCGGAGCCGCTCCCGAGCTCGACGAGCTCCCGGCAGCGGGTACGCTGCACGATCTCCCGGGAACTCGCCTCGAGGATCGCGGCCTCCGTGCGGGTCTGGTAGTACTCGGGGAGCTCGGTTATCTCCTCGAAGATCTCGGAGCCACGCTCGTCGTAGAGGTACTTGGGCCAGGCGGAGAGGTCTTTGGGGCGGGAGAGCAGGCCCGAGCGCATGTTCTCGGCCATCCCCTCGGGGTCCACCCCCGAGTCATCCAGACGCTCGATCCTGGCCCTGTTGGTCTCCCAGATTACACCGGTCCCCACGTGGATCTCCTCCCCTCGCCCAAAACACCAAGGGAAGATCATACACAACCCCCGGCCCGTATCCTCCG